>NZ_KV832507.1:4961-88043 GCF_001837455.1 Streptococcus sp. HMSC068F04 | reverse complement strand
ACCACCCGTTAGACGGGTGGTTATGATTTGAATTTGTAGTCTTTAACAACTTCAACGGAATTAACCGTTACATTCTCTTTTGGTTTACTGTTGTCATCGACTTCAAGGTTAGCGATGGTATCAACGACATCCATACCTTTGATGACTTGTCCAAAGACAGTATATTTGGTATCACCAGCTGGGTAACCACCTTTTTTGTAGGCGTCAATGATAGGTTTTGGATAGCCGGCATTTCCTAATTGCTTGCTTTGATCGTCCTTGTTTTGAACAATGTAGAATTGGCTGCCGTTTGAATTTTTAGCACCAGTATTGGCCATAGCAAGTGCGCCACGGATGTTGTAGAGGAATGGTGTAGGTTCAACAGCGAAACCTTTCTTCCAGATAGATTCTCCTCCAGTACCGTCACCCTTAGGGTCACCACTTTGAATCATGAAGTCCTTGATGACACGGTGGAAGGTAAGTCCATCATAGTATTTGTCCTTGGCATGTTTCAAGAAGTTTTCAGAAGCCTTTGGAGCAAGTGTAGGGAAGAGTTTGACTGTGATATCACCCTTTGAAGTATGGAGGATAACTTCAGCTTCGTCCTTACCGACCTTATCTGACAACTGTGGGAAGGCATCTTTTCCAGATTTTTGGGCTTTTTCTAATTGTTTAGTGAATATCTTATTATCAACATAAGCATCTCCACGAACGGCGCGTGCGATGTTCTCACGAAAGGCAAAACCTAGGCCTGCGATAACAAGTACAATAATTAATGGAATGTACTTTTTAATGTTTTTCATATATAACTCCTTTGGTGCATTATACCTACTATTGTAGCAGAAAAAAACCTTTTGGGAAACGGTTAACAGGGGTCTTTAAATATGGTAGAATGGGATTATCAACAAGAAAATGAACAATGGGACTAGATAGAGGGAAAAGGTTGCCTTAGGCTATGCCTGGCTTTTGAAGGGACGCATGCTACTTGCTCTTATCAGAGATAGGTGTCTAAATCCTAACTATAGAAAACTTCGCTAAGCTGAAGTGACCTCTTGTTTGGATTTCTTGAAAAAAGGAGATTTTTATGTCAACTAAAGCAGAATGGGCTGAACTCTTTGAGTCGGTACACGGGCGTAAGCCTAGCCCCCAAGAATTTTTGGCTGCTAAAGCAGCTGACTTTGATACAAGTGCTTTGGCTGCTCAAGCAGCATCTGTAGAAGCACCAGCTAATGAACCTGTCGCTGAAGAAGTAGCTCCAGAACCAGTTGCTACTGAAGAAGTCACAGAACAAGATGATATCGCAGATGTGGCTGAAACAGCTGAAGATGCTGTCGCAGAACAAGCAAGTAGTGAATCACCATTTGGTGCAGAATCTTTCTCAGAAGCACCTGTGCAACAACCAACACCACAATTTGATTCAAGCATGTTTGAAAAGGCACCTATCTCTTCAGCTCAAGGATTTGGAACAGTTCCTAATCCAGCAGAAGCTGGCTCAGCAGATAACCCTCTTTTCAATCTTATCTTGCCAATTGTTGCGATTGCACTTTCAGTAATCTTTGCAATCTTGGCATGGTTTGTAAGTCCTGCTTGGCTCTTCATCATCTTGACAGTCCTCGCAGTTGCGGTAGCAGTTGTTTCGCTTGTCTTTAGCCTTAAATCAAGCAAGAAATTGCTTTCAATCATCGCAACAGGTGTTGCTGGTCTCATGCTCTTTGTGTCTATTGGTGGTTTGATTTTCCAAATCTCTCAAAATGCTAGCAACAACAACACAAGCTCAAGCAAGACATCAAAAGTTGCTGATAAAGACGACGATGACGCTGACAAGAAAGATGACGACAGCGATTCAAAATCAGACTCAAAAGGTGATAGTACTGATGTCAACGACTACATTGACAAAAATGCTAAATTTGATTGGAATGAATCTAAGTTCAAGAAGTTGAAAGCAGGTAAAGACACTGTTAAATCAATCGTTAAAACATACGGCAAGGCGTCAGATGCTGAGGTGTCAGGTGATGAGTTGAAGTTGACATACTCTGGTAAAGACTATGGCGAGAGTGTCTACCTAAACTTTAAGAAACAATATGACGGTACATTTATCTTGTCATATGCTTCAGGTAGATTCCCTCAAGATAAGGTAGAAGTTGATAAATCTTATAAATCTGATTGGACAAAAGAACAGTTTGATGCTCTCAATAAGGGTGATTACACTGATCCATCAAATGGTACGAAACTTGAAGATGTCGTTAAGGATCACCCTAAAGCTTCAAGTGCAGAATACACGATTTCAACATCTCGTCAAGGTGAATTCACAAAAGAAATGACTATTTCTTATAGTGATTATAAGGCTGAAGATGGCAAACTCAAGAGTGTTTACTTGTCATTTGATACCAAAGAAGGTGAAGATACATTCTACCTTACTTATAAATCAGGTCCAGATGAGGATTAATTAAGGGACAGGAGGGGAAACCTTCCTGTTTTTTCTTGATAGAAGGAGAAAGCTATTGAAATTCTTAAATTATACATTCGAGCAAAGCCAGTCTCTTGTCACTAAGGAAACTGTAGACAAGCTCAATCAAAAAGGGAGCTGGAAACGATTTATTGGCTTGTTTATCACTTCAATTGTTATTTATTTCTTCTCTATTGCCATGTCTTTTGTAGTATTGTAAAATTTTACTGCCTTTAGGTTCTAATGTACTACCATTTCGTACTTTTAAGAGGTACTATTCTCCTCGTTGCGTAATGACTTGTAGCGTTGCATCCTAGTTTCTAAGGACGTTGCGTATATTTTACTATTCGTTGCGTGCTTTTAGCCATGGATCTTGATAAATTTAAAGTAACAAATCTGAGGAGGTATTCTTAATGTTACAATTTATTAAGAAAAACAAAGCTAATCTTGTATGGGTGCTCACTTTTGGATTAATGGGGTTGATACTGAAACCTTTAGTTAATTTATTGGTCAGTTTATCAAACAAATATCCGTGGGTTACGAGAATGTTATTGTTTCTATTACTCGTTGCTACTTACTTTATTTATAAACATCCTCTCTATATAATATTAATAGCAATTTTGTTGACAGAGCCTTTTATCGAAGAATAGAAATAAGCTAGGGGTATTAAAATGGACATTGCTACGTTGATTAAAGAATATAGAACTAAAACAGGTATGACTCAGCAAGAACTTGCAGATAAAGTATTTGTTACTCGTCAGACGATTTCTAAATGGGAATTAGGAAAAAGTGAACCTGATAATGTTTCACTGGAACTATTATTTAAAGAGATGAATATTGAAAAAGAATCTCAAAAAGACATTAAAGCTAATTTAATTAGCAGAAAAAATATTTTACTTATAATAATTGCCGTTTTATTCTCTCCATCGATACTTATTATTAGACTATTGGTACTTAAAATAGGCAAGATAGAAAATAAAAGATTAGTCATTTTGATCAATACCTTTCTCTTTATAATAATTGGCATTTATCTGAAGAGTTTAAAGGATAATGTATACTTTGTTTTCTTGGGAATCATTGCAATTGCTTATAGCCTTTATAGTTTTTATAAGCTTAGTTTGGAGATTAAAAAAGACTAGATACATAGCTATACATTTAATTATAAAAAACTAGTCTTACTAATATTGAACTGCCCCAAAAAGTGTGATCGAAAAAATCTTACTTTTGGGTGCAGTTTCTTTTCTTCTTTCGTCTCTTTTCATGAGATATCATGTCACTTAAGCACCTCAGGTAGTCTCAAAAAATTCTCTCTTATATCCGACCTTATTTTCATAAGACGAGATTAAAGTATGATAAAATAAAGAAAAAGAAATAAAGGAGTCAGCTATGGCAACTAGAGAAGAATGGGTGCGTCACTTTGAGGACGTCAATGGACGTAAACCAAGTCCTGAGGAGTTTATGGAAGCTAAGAAAGAGGGCTTTATCATCGCTTCGGAGGAACCAAGTGCCCAAGTGTCTGAGCAGGTTGAGGCTCAGCAGGTGTATAGCTCTGAAACTACTGAAGAGGTGACAGCTGACTCAGTAGCAGATACGCAACCAGACGAGGCTCAGGTGGCATTAGAGGAGGAAGCACCTAAGCCAATGCCTGAGTTGAATATGGAGAAAGAGCAAGAAAAAGAAACTCCAAAGGCAAGTCAGATACCTTTGGAAAACCCTTATTACAAACCAAAAGCAACCAAGAATAATGCTTTTGTTAATATTGCTTTGCCGATTATTATCCTAGTTTTGGGGATTCTATTCGTCATTTTGTCTTGGACGCTTCCTTTCGGTTTTGTCTTTACTTTCCTTGCTTTCTTCCTTATCATTTTGGCTATTGTGACTTTGGTTTTGAGTCTGAAGTCGACACGCAAGGCACTATCTATTATTGCTCTAGTCATGTCAATCATCTTCTTTATGACTTCGCTTGCTGGAGCAGGTTATCAAGCGGTGAAATATGTCATGAACCATGCTGAGCAGTTCCAAAGTGACGGTCACGATAGAGCTTATCTGTACATCGATGAGAATTATAAGTTTGACTGGACTGAGGATCAGTTTAAGGAGTTGAAGGTTGGTACTTTGACATTGGACGAGGTCTTGGATGCTCACGGTAAGGCGACTGATGCCGAGTATAGTGATGCTTACGAGGAAGATAAACCAGATTTACTAGACCTTACCTATAGAAAAGAAAACACAGATGGGAACAACTATGTTCGTTTGACTTTCGAGAAAAAAGACGATGTCTATGTTTTGAAATCTGCCTCAGCAACCTTCGACTACGATAAGGTCAAAGAAGTCGATGACTATCATAGCAACTGGACAAAAGATGACTATGAGAAGTTGTCTGTAGGTACACAAGCTGATTTGCTCAAGGGGACACGACTTTCTGAGGTGGTTGAAAAACACCCAGAGGCTAGCTTCACTTATCATGAAATGACACAAACTGAACAAGGCGATCTCACTCAGTCAGTCAGTCTTAGCTACCGTGATTATAATCCAGAAAGTGGAAAGGTAGATGCTGTTCGTTTGACCTTCGACTATGACAAACGTGAAAACGAGTACTTCTTGACAGACAAATCAGACGAATAAGACTACTTTTTGATAAATTCAAGCTCAGGGTTGCCTGGGCTTTTTAGTATCAACAAAAGAGGATAAAATCTGGTATAATAGGAGTGATTGATTTTTCAAGAAAGAAGTGTCACACATGAACATACAACAACTACGTTATGTCGTAGCCATTGCCAACAGCGGAACCTTCCGTGAGGCAGCCAGCAAGCTCTTTGTGAGTCAGCCTAGCCTTTCGGTGGCTATCAAGGATTTGGAGCAAGAGCTGAATTTCCAAATTTTCACCCGTACAACGACGGGGGCTGTCTTGACCAGTCAGGGTATGACCTTTTATGAGCGTGCGCTTGAGGTGGTACGCAGTTTTGATAGTTTTGAAAATCGCTATCTCAATGCTTCTGAAAAGGGCAACCAGTTTTCGATTGCTAGTCAGCACTATGACTTTTTGCCACCTTTGATTACGACTTTTTCAGAGCGCTATCCTGATTATAAGGATTTCCGTATCTTTGAGTCTACGACTATTCAGATTTTGGATGAGGTAGCCAAGGGGCACAGTGAGATTGGGATTATCTATTTGAATCGTCAAAATAGCAAGGGAATCCATCAAAATATGGACAAGCTTGGGCTTGAGGCCATTGATTTGATTCCGTTTAAAACGCACATTTATCTCCGTAAGGGACATCCTTTGGCTAAAAAAGAAAGTCTCGTCATGGAGGACTTGGCGGCCTTGCCTACAGTGCGTTTCACTCAGGAGAAGGACGAGTACCTTTACTATTCTGAAAACTTTGTGGATACGTCAGATTCGTCTCTGATGTTTAACGTGACAGACCGTGCGACTTTGAACGGTATCTTGGAACGTACGGATGCTTATGCGACGGGATCTGGTTTCTTGGATGCACAAAGTGTGAACGGGATTACGGTTATTCCGCTTGAGGATAATTTGGATAACAAGATGGTTTATGTCCGTCGTAAGGGGATTAACTTGTCATCTTGTGCTCTCAAGTTTGTCAATGTTATGTTTGACTACTTTGATACTTACAAACCATAGGAGGACTTATGCGTAAGGTTGCGATTCCTTTGGCTATTCTGGCTCTGATTGGTTTGGATCAGTGGGTTAAGCATTGGGTTGTGGCAAATATTGCCCTTAACCAAGTTATCAAGGCAATCCCTGGACTTTTCAGCTTGACTTATTTACAGAACCGTGGTGCTGCCTTTTCGATTTTACAGGATCAGAAATATTTCTTTGTGATTTTGACGGTTCTAGTGATTGGTGCGGCTCTGGTTTATCTGGTTAAAAATTACCAGAAGAGTCTTTGGCTGGTGCTATCTTTGGTTTTGATTATCTCAGGTGGTATTGGTAACTTTATTGACCGTGTGCACTTGGGTTACGTGGTTGATATGGTTCAGCTTGATTTTATTGATTTTGCAATATTTAACGTGGCAGACTCCTATCTAACGGTGGGTGTACTGCTCTTGATTTTAGTCTTATGGAAAGAGGAAAATGGAAGTCATCATTAAAGAGGCGGGAAACCGTCTGGACAAGGCTTTGGCAGATTTGACAGAATTGTCACGTAGTCAGGCTAATGAAGCGATTAAGGCTGGAACGGTCTTGGTTAATGGTAAGTCGGCAAAGGCCAAGTATGCGGTTAAAGAGGGTGATGTCATCACCTATGAATTGCCAGAAGAAGAGGTCTTGGAATACAAGGCTGAAGATATTCCTTTGGATATTATCTACGAAGATGCGGATGTGGCAGTGGTCAACAAGCCTCAAGGCATGGTTGTCCATCCATCAGCTGGTCACACGTCTGGTACCTTGGTCAATGCCCTTATGTATCATGTCAAGGACCTCTCGTCTATTAATGGTGTGGTTCGTCCAGGGATTGTCCACCGTATTGACAAGGACACGTCTGGTCTCCTTATGATTGCTAAGAATGATAAGGCCCACAATGCTTTGGCGGCTGAGCTTAAGGATAAGAAGTCCCTTCGTAAGTATGTGGCTATCGTGCATGGCAATTTGCCTAACGATCGAGGCGTGATTGAGGCTCCGATTGGGCGTTCGGACAAGGACCGCAAGAAGCAGGCAGTCACAGCTAAAGGAAAACCTGCAGTAACACGATTTACCGTTCTTGAACGTTTTGGCAACTATACTTTGGTAGAGTTGCAGCTGGAAACAGGTCGCACGCACCAGATTCGTGTGCACATGGCTTATATCGGTCACCCGGTGGCGGGAGATCCTCTTTATGGACCACGCAAGACCCTCAAGGGCCATGGCCAATTTCTACATGCTAAGACCCTTGGTTTCACACATCCTACGACTGGAGAATTGGTCGAATTTACAGCGGAAGAACCTGCTATTTTCAAGGAAACCTTGGAGAAGTTGAGAGAAGCGTAACAGTTATTAAACGGATAGTCTTTCTTGGGAGGGGCGTCCGTTTTTTTCTTGTAAAAGAGTCTGAAATTTGCTATAATTTACCTAATTAAATAAGTCCTTTAATCACTGTCCAGAGAGGCAGGCAAGGAGCCATGAGAAGTGTACGGGTGAACTGTACTCATATTTTTGTGTATCTCCTTGTTTTCGAGGGGATTTTTTTGTATTTAGAAAGGTTCTTTTTATGAAGAAAAAAGAGATCGTCGATGACGTAACCATGAAACGTGCCATTACACGTATCACTTATGAGATTATTGAGCGTAACAAAAATCTCGACAAGATTGTCTTGGCTGGTATTAAGACACGTGGTGTTTATATTGCACAGCGTATCCAAGAGCGCTTGAAACAGTTGGAAAACCTTGATGTGCCATTGATTGAGCTTGATACTAAGGCTTTCCGTGATGATGTTAAGGCTGAGCAAGACACATCTGTTTTCCCTATTGAAATTGATGGAACAGATGTTATCCTTGTGGATGATGTGCTTTACACAGGTCGTACGATTCGTGCAGCTATTGATAATATCGTTAGCCATGGGCGTCCGGCGCGTGTTGGTTTGGCTGTCTTGGTTGACCGTGGTCACCGTGAATTGCCAATCCGTGCGGATTATGTTGGTAAAAATATTCCAACTAGTGAGTCAGAAGAAATCGAAGTTTTGGTCGCAGAAGTTGATGGCAAAGATAGCGTCAACATTATCGATCCAAGCTAAGTTGGCTGACGGATAGGGTGAAACGCCCTTTGTATCTTGTTAATTGAACACGCCCTAAGCCTTGTGCAAAAAAGATAAATACTCTTAGGAGCTGGCGCTCCGTCATCATATTTTCTATTTTTGCTTTAGGCTTTAGACGGGCTTTGTATCTTGTTAATTGAACACGGGACTCATTTCTTAGGAAAAAAGATAAGTCTCCTAGCACTCTTGGGAGTGCGGTGTCGACTTCCTATTTTTCTACAGAAATGTTTGGCTAAGCCAAAGCGTCCCCTTGTATCTTAATTTAAGGAGTCCTTTGATATCGTGAATAACGTAAAATATGATGTGAATGATATGCCAAAACCTGGTTTATTGGTTGGTTTGTCATTCCAGCACTTGTTTGCCATGTTTGGTGCGACGGTGCTTGTGCCGATTTTGGTTGGGATTGATCCCGCTATTGCTCTTTTCTCGTCTGGTTTGGGAACTTTGGCTCACTTGACGGTGACCAAGTACAAAATTCCAGCTTACATGGGTTCTAGCTTTGCCTATATTGCGGCTATGCAGACGCTTATGAAGACTGATGGGATTGCAGCGGTCGCTCAAGGTGCCATGGCTGGTGGTTTGGTTTACTTGCTAGTGGCTCTGATTGTTAAGTATGCGGGTAAAGACTGGATTGATAAGGTCCTTCCACCAATCGTGGTTGGTCCCATTATCATGGTGATTGGTTTGAACCTTGCAGCTAATGCAGTCAATGATGCGACAACTTTAAATAAAAGCTATAGTATCTATGCTCTCTTGATTTCGATGGTCACCCTCTTTGCGGTTATCCTCTTTAACATGTATGGCAAGAAGATTGTCGGTGTTATCCCAATTTTGCTTGGTTTAATTGTAGGCTATATTTTCTCAGCGGTTCTTGGTTTGCTGACAGGACATAGTTTTATCAATTTCTCAGAAGTAGCTGCAGCACATTGGATTCAAGTTCCAAACTTTGACATTCCATTTGTGGATTATAGCTTTAAACTCTATCCAAGTGCGATTTTGACCATGGCTCCGATTGCCTTTGTGACGATGACTGAACACTTTGGTCATGTCATGGTTCTAAACAGTTTGACTGAGCGTGACTACTTCAAAGATCCAGGACTTGACCGTACCCTTACTGGCGATGGTTTGGCACAGATTATCGCTGGATTCTTTGGAGCTCCTCCGGTAACTTCTTATGGTGAAAATATTGGGGTTATGGCCCTCAGTAAGGTCTACTCAGTTTACGTTATTGCGGGCGCAGCAGTGATTGCGGTCTTGATGAGCTTTATTGGTAAGCTATCAGCACTCTTGCATTCTATTCCAACTCCTGTATTGGGTGGATTATCTATTGCCCTCTTTGGGGTTATCGCTGCTAGCGGTTTGAAAATTTTAGTTGAACATAAGATTGATTTTGATAATAAAAAGAATCTCTTGATTGCTAGTGTTATCTTGGTATCTGGTATCGGTGGTTTGATGATTGACCTTGGTGGTCTTCAAATTACGGGTGTGGCAAGTTCAACCATTCTTGGTATCTTGCTCTATCAAATCTTGCCAGATCCTAAAAAAGGTAGCAAAGATTAGTCAATCAATTTAAAAGGAAAAACTATGGCGATTGCAGATGGAAAAGTGTCACTGAAACATTTGGTGACAATGGAAACCCTCACGAATGAAGAGGTCTTGGGCCTGATTCGTCGAGGTGGAGATTTTAAAAATGGCAGAGCTGATTTCCAGCTGGATCGACAGTATTTCGCTGCCAATCTCTTTTTTGAAAATTCAACACGAACGCACAAGTCCTTCGAAGTGGCGGAGAAAAAACTTGGCCTGGATGTGATTGAGTTCGATGCTGGAACTAGCTCGGTGAACAAGGGTGAGACCCTCTATGATACGATTTTAACCATGTCTGCTTTGGGCGTTGACATCTGTGTGGTCCGCCACTCGGAAGTCGATTACTACAAGCAGTTGATTGATAGTAGAACTATTCAGACCTCTATTGTCAATGGTGGTGATGGTTCAGGGCAACACCCAAGTCAGTGTTTGCTTGACTTGATGACCATTTACGAAGAGTTCGGAACTTTTGAGGATCTTAAGATTTGTATTGCAGGTGACATTACGCATTCGCGTGTCGCCAAGTCAAATATGCAAATTCTCAAGCGTTTGGGAGCTCAGCTTTATTTTGCTGGTCCGGCAGAGTGGTACTCGAATGAGTTTGATGTTTATGGTCAGCATGTGTCCATTGACGATGTCATTGAGGACTTGGATGTTCTCATGTTGCTTCGTGTTCAGCACGAGCGTCATGGGGATGACAAAGGATTTTCAAAAGAAGACTACCATGCTTTCTATGGTTTGACTGAAGAACGTTATGCCAAGTTAGCTGATCAGGCGATTATCATGCACCCTGCTCCGGTTAATCGTGATGTGGAGATTGCTGATAGTCTAGTTGAGGCACCTAAGGCTCGTATCGTTGCTCAGATGCAAAACGGAGTCTTTGTCCGTATGGCGATTATTGAAGCTATTTTAAATGGCAAAGCGTAAACAACGTTAACCGATTCCTGAGAGAATCAGACGAAAAAGAACATGGGATAAATCTTTGAAAAGAGACAAATCTTTCTAGAGGTTAGAGCTTCTCTGTCAGATTTGATTTTCATTCAGATTTTAACGCCCTTTGTATCTTAGTGAAAGGAACAATTTACTATAATGGCAAAACGTTTACTTATTTTGGAAGACGGCACTATTTTTGAAGGTCAGGCCTTCGGTGCTGATGTGGATGTGACGGGTGAAATCGTCTTTAATACTGGTATGACAGGTTATCAAGAATCTATCACAGACCAGTCTTACAATGGTCAAATTTTGACTTTTACTTATCCACTTGTTGGTAACTACGGTGTTAACCGTGACGACTATGAGTCAATTAAGCCAACGACTAAGGGTGTCGTTGTGTCAGAGGCCAGCCGTCGTGCCAGCAACTGGCGTAACCAAATGACCTTGGATGAGTTTTTGAAGGCGAAAAACATCCCTGGTATCTCTGGTATTGATACACGTGCCTTGACTAAGATTATCCGTCAACACGGTACCATGAAAGCCACTTTGGCCAGCCCTGGTGACAGTATCGAGCACTTGCAAGATCAATTGCGTGCGACTGTTTTGCCAACCAACAATATTGAGCAGGTATCAACTAAGACAGCCTACCCAGCACCAGGTGTTGGTAAAAATATCGTTTTGGTTGACTTTGGTCTCAAGCACTCTATCTTGCGTGAGTTTTCAAAACGTGATTGTAACGTGACTGTTGTGCCACATGATATCACTGCTGAAGAAATTCTTCACCTTAATCCAGATGGTGTGATGTTGTCAAACGGTCCAGGTAACCCTGAAGATGTACCATATGCACTTGATATGATTCGTGGCATCCAAGGTAAAATTCCAATCTTTGGTATTTGTATGGGTCACCAGTTATTTAGTTTGGCGAATGGTGCCAAGGCCTACAAGATGAAGTTTGGTCACCGTGGATTTAACCATGCGGTTCGTGAAATTGCGACTGGTCGTGTTGATTTTACAAGCCAAAACCATGGTTATGCCATTGACCGTGAGTCACTTCCAGATTGCCTCATGGTAACACACGAAGAAATTAACGATAAGTCAGTTGAAGGTGTTCGTCACCGTGACTTCCCTGCATTCTCAGTGCAATTCCACCCAGATGCAGCACCTGGTCCACACGATGCTAGCTATCTCTTTGATGAGTTCTTGGAATTGATTGATGCTTTCCAAGCTGAAAAAGCACGTCGTTAATTGCAACTGTCTAGTGACTATAGTGGGGGGTGACTCTTGTTCGCCCCAGTCTACTACCTTATTTAATGACAACCAGAGAGTTGTCAAATAGAAAGGAGAAGATACAGGTTCACGGAAGTGAACACGCCCTAAGGACTATGTGAAAAAGATAAACGGTGACTAGACGCTTGGGCGTCGTCGTCACGTTTCCTATTTTCACTGGGTCCTTAACGGGCTTTGTATCATAAATTATGCCTAAACGTTCTGATATTAAAAAAATTATGGTTATCGGGTCTGGTCCTATCATCATCGGTCAGGCTGCTGAGTTCGACTACGCTGGTACGCAAGCCTGCTTGGCCTTGAAAGAAGAAGGTTACAGTGTTGTCCTTGTTAACTCTAACCCTGCGACAATCATGACTGATAAAGAAATCGCAGATAAGGTTTACATTGAACCAATTACGCTTGAATTTGTCACACGTATTCTTCGTAAAGAGCGTCCTGATGCTCTCTTGCCAACACTTGGTGGACAAACTGGTTTGAACATGGCAATGGAATTGTCAAAAGCTGGTATTCTTGAAGAGCTTGGAGTAGAGCTTTTGGGGACAAAATTGTCTGCCATCGACCAAGCCGAAGACCGTGACCTCTTCAAACAATTGATGGAAGATTTGGAACAACCAATTCCAGAATCTGAAATCGTCAATACAGTTGAAGAAGCAGTTGCCTTTGCGTCAGAAATTGGTTACCCAGTTATCGTGCGTCCTGCCTTTACCCTTGGTGGTACTGGTGGTGGTATGTGTGCCAACGAAGAAGAACTTCGTGAAATCGCTGAAAATGGCTTGAAATTGTCACCAGTAACACAATGTTTGATTGAGCGTTCTATCGCTGGTTTCAAGGAAATCGAATACGAAGTTATGCGTGATGCCGCAGACAATGCTCTTGTGGTATGTAACATGGAAAACTTTGACCCAGTTGGTATCCACACAGGGGACTCAATCGTATTTGCCCCAACGCAAACCTTGTCAGATATTGAAAACCAAATGCTTCGTGATGCCAGCTTGAAGATTATCCGTGCTCTTAAAATTGAGGGTGGATGTAACGTACAGTTGGCTCTTGACCCACATAGCTTCAAGTACTATGTTATCGAAGTAAACCCACGTGTCTCACGTTCATCAGCCCTTGCCTCAAAAGCAACTGGTTACCCAATCGCCAAATTGGCAGCCAAGATCGCTGTTGGTTTGACACTTGATGAAATGATTAACCCAGTCACTGGTACAACTTATGCCATGTTTGAACCAGCTCTTGACTATGTGGTTGCTAAGATTCCACGTTTCCCATTTGATAAATTTGAACACGGTGAACGTCGTCTTGGTACTCAAATGAAAGCAACAGGTGAAGTTATGGCTATCGGTCGTAACATCGAAGAGTCACTTCTTAAAGCCTGCCGTTCACTTGAAATCGGTGTTTACCACAATGAAATGCCTGAGCTTGCGGATGTCACAGACGACGCCTTGGTTGAAAAGATTGTCAAAGCTCAAGACGACCGTCTCTTCTACCTTTCTGAAGCCATCCGTCGTGGTTACACTATTGAAGAATTGTCAGAGTTGACTAAGATTGATATCTTCTTCCTCGACAAATTGCTCCATATCTTTGAATTGGAACAAGAGTTGGCTACTCACGTAGGCGATGTTGATGTTCTGAAAGAAGCTAAACGTAACGGTTTCTCTGACCGTAAGATTGCTGATCTTTGGAATCAAACAGCTGACCAAGTTCGTGCGACACGTTTGGAAAATAACATTGTTCCTGTCTACAAGATGGTTGATACCTGTGCGGCTGAGTTCGAGTCATCAACACCGTATTTCTACTCAACTTACGAGTGGGAAAATGAATCAATCAAATCTGATAAAGAATCTGTCATTGTTCTTGGTTCAGGTCCTATCCGTATCGGACAAGGGGTTGAGTTCGACTATGCGACAGTTCACTCTGTAAAAGCTATCCAGGCTGCAGGTTACGAAGCTATCATCATGAACTCTAACCCTGAGACAGTTTCAACAGACTTCTCAGTTTCAGATAAACTTTACTTTGAACCATTGACTTTTGAAGACGTGATGAACGTTATCGAATTGGAACAACCTAAGGGTGTCGTGGTTCAGTTTGGTGGACAGACAGCCATCAACTTGGCAGAGCCATTGTCTAAAGCTGGTGTGAAAATCTTGGGTACACAGGTTGCTGACCTTGACCGTGCCGAAGACCGTGACCTCTTTGAACAAGCCCTTAAAGATTTGGACATTCCACAACCACCAGGACAAACAGCGACAAACGAAGAAGAAGCGGTTGAAGCAGCTCGTAAGATTGGCTTCCCAGTTCTTGTTCGTCCATCATACGTTTTGGGTGGACGTGCCATGGAAATTGTTGAAAATGAAGAAGACCTTCGTTCTTACATGCGTACAGCCGTTAAGGCAAGTCCAGACCACCCAGTCCTTGTTGATAGCTATATCATCGGACGTGAGTGTGAAGTGGATGCCATCTCTGATGGTAAGGATGTCTTGATTCCAGGTATTATGGAACACATCGAGCGTGCAGGGGTTCACTCAGGGGACTCAATGGCAGTTTACCCACCACAAACCCTTTCTAAGAAAATCCAAGAGACTATCGCTGACTACACTAAACGCTTGGCTATTGGTCTTAACTGTATCGGTATGATGAACATTCAGTTCGTTATTAAGGATGAAACGGTCTATGTTATCGAGGTTAACCCACGTGCTAGTCGTACCGTACCATTCTTGTCTAAGGTTACTGATATCCCAATGGCGCAAGTTGCTACAAACTTGATTCTTGGTAAATCATTGGCTGAGCAAGGTTACAAAGATGGCCTTTACCCAGAAAGCAACCATGTTCATGTCAAAGCACCAGTCTTCTCATTCACAAAATTGGCTAAGGTAGACAGCCTCCTTGGACCTGAAATGAAATCAACTGGTGAAGTTATGGGTACAGATGCGACTCTTGAAAAAGCGCTCTATAAAGCCTTTGAAGCATCTTACCTCCACTTGCCAACTTTTGGTAACGTCATCTTTACTATTCATGATGATACTAAAGAAGAAGCCCTTGACTTGGCCCGTCGTTTCGATGCCATCGGTTATGGTATCTATGCGACTGAAGGAACAGCTAAGTTCTTGAATGAACACGGGGTTCACGCAACGCTTGTTAACAAATTGGGTGAAAATGATGATAACGACATTCCAGCCCTCGTTCGTACAGGTAAAGCGCAAGCTATTATCAATACAGTTGGTAACAAACGTACTTATGACGAAGACGGAGCAGCAATCCGTAGCTCAGCTATTGAAGCTGGAATTCCACTCTTCACAGCGCTTGATACAGCAGATGCTATGGTGCGTGTGCTTGAAAGCCGTAGCTTTACAACAGAAGCTATCTAATTACCCAATAAAGTCTCAGCCTTGCTGGGGCTTTTTTCTTACACAAATGTAAGCTAACAAATTAAAATGAAAGCTAAGACTATGGTTTTGTTTCCTAAGATTCTGCTATACTAGAAACATGATTATTACCACATCTTTACGTGAAAATGAGGCCTTGATTGCGCGTGCTCAAGAATTGGCCCACGAACTTGGGGCTGACTATCAGCCTCGTCGCAAGTTATCCTTGGCAAAATGTTTAGAGCGATTTGGAGCTTTTTATCTTCTATATAAAGACAGATTGTCTTTTGTCAATGCGGATGGCAGTGAGCTATCCTTTCATCCAGATACAGCAGTTCTTAGGATTAAGGCACCACACGATGCTCTAGTCAATCTTTTGGGTCCGTCTTCCAAGTCTATTCTCGACACGACCATGGGTCTGGCTTCCGATAGTTTAGTTATGGCGGCAGCGGGAAATAAGGTGACTGCCCTTGAGAGTCAAGAAGTGATTTTTCAGGTGGTTTCTCGTGGTCTGGCCACTTATCAGACAGATGAAAAGCAGCTTGAAAAAGCGATGCGATCTATTAAGGCTATTAAGAGCGATAGCTTATCCTTTTTGAAGTCTCAGGCTGATCACTCTTTTGATATCATTTATGCTGATCCTATGTTTTCAGAGACTATCAAGGAATCAGAAAATCTACAAGCTATCAAACCTCTAGCTAATGGCAGCCGTCTGACAGAAGAATGGTTAAATGAGGCTAAGCGTGTCGCACGAGAAAAAATTATCATCAAGGCGCATTTTCGAGATACCGTTTTTGAGGAACTTGGGTTTGAACGTCAGATTCGTCCCAATCAAAAGCTGCACTATGGTGTCATGGATTTAAGCGAAGGCCATTGACATAGAAAGTTAAAAGTATTACAATTGTTTTATTTATGTGATACAAAAGAAAAGAGAGACTTATGCGAAAGAAAATCAGTCCAAAGTTATTTAAAAATAAAAAAAGAGTTTGGATCATTGGAGGAATTGGCTTCCTTGTCCTTTTAGTCCTAGGCTTTAACCTTTTTGCAGGTGGTGGCAAAGATGATAAGGCTTCCGAGTCCCCCACAGCAAGCAAGGTAACCAAGGGGCAGTTGGCCTCGTCCACCCTTCTGACTGGCATGGTGAAGGCTCAGTCAGAACAGTACGTTTATTTTGACAATACCGTTGGACGCAATGCCACTGTGACAGTCTCTGTTGGTGAGGAAGTTAGCGTTGGTCAGCAACTGGTCCAATACGACAGCACCTCTGCCCAAGCAGCCTATGATACGGCTAGCCGTGCCTATAATAAGGCAGTTCGTGACCGTAATTATTTTCAACAGTATGGGACAGCTCCTGCGGCTTCGGCACAAACAAGTAGTGATTCGGATGAGGATGATTCGACGACTACCGTTAGCCCTCAACAGCGTCAGCAAACCGAGGCAAGTAATTACCAAACCTTGCAAGATTATAATGATGCCGTTGCCAACGCAGCATCAGAGCTAGAAAAGGCACAAGACGTCCTCAACCAAACAGTCATTGTTTCAGATGCTAATGGAACAGTCGTAGAGGTTGCGGACTCTGTGGACCCTGCTTCAAAAGAGAGCCAGACCCTAGTACATGTGACCAGTGAAGGCCAATTTGAGATTCAAGGGACCTTAACAGAATATGACATTCCAAATATTTCAGTAGGTCAAAAGGTTAAGATTACTTCCAAAGTATACCCAGATCAAACTTGGACAGGGAAAGTCAGCTACGTTTCCAATTATCCTAAGCAAAATGCCAGTCAGTCAGCGGGGACATCTGGCAACTCAGGTCAATCAGGTTCTCAGTATGAATACAAGGTTCAATTGACCAGTCCAATCGGAAAACTGAAGCAAGGTTTTAATGTATCTCTTGAAGTGACAAAAGATGATGATGCCTTGTTGGTTCCTGTAACTGCTGTGACCAAGAAAGGCTCTGACAACTATGTCTGGGTTTACGATGATGAAACTCAGAAAATCAAGCAAGTCAAGGTCAAACTTGGCAATGCGGATGCCAAGCAACAGGAAATTGCTTCAGGACTTAAAGAAGGTCAAAAAGTTATCACCAAGGCAGATAAATCCTTTAAGGATGGCGAAACCCTAAAAGATGTGACGGATGCTGATAGCAAACAATCAAAAGACACTAGTGGAGGCGAGGTGGAGTCTAGTGACTAAGCCAGCTCTTATGGTTTTAAAGGGGATCACCAAGTCTTTCAAAAATGGTCAAGAGTCCCTGCAGGTCCTCAAGGGTATTGATTTGTCAGTTGAAGAAGGGGACTTTGTGGCAATCATGGGCCCTTCTGGTTCAGGGAAGTCAACCCTTATGAATATTATCGGTCTTCTTGATCAACCGACTACAGGTTCCTATCAACTCGAGGGCGAGGATGTGGCTGAACTCTCTGAAAATCACCTAGCCAAGGTAAGAAATGACCAGATTGGCTTTATCTTTCAACAGTTTTTTCTCTTGCCAAAGTTAAGCGCCCAAAAGAACGTAGAGCTTCCTTTGATTTATGCAGGGAAATCTCCACGTGAACGTAAGCAAAGGGCACAACAATTCTTGGAAAAAGTTGGCTTGTCAGACCGTAGCCATCACCTACCATCGGAGCTGTCTGGTGGACAGAAGCAGAGGGTTGCCATTGCGCGTGCACTGTCTAACGATCCGGCAATCATTTTGGCGGATGAACCTACAGGTGCTCTTGATACCAAGACAGGGATGCAGATTATGGAACTCTTAACCCAGCTGAACCGTGAGGGAAAGACTATCATCATGGTTACTCATGAGCCAGAGATTGCAGACTATGCCCGACGTAAGATTGTCATCCGCGATGGGGAAATTACCCAGGACACGACGGACAGCGTTCGGATTGACTAGGAGGTAAGAATGGAAAATTGGAAATTTGCTCTTAGTTCTATTCGTTCACACAAGATGCGCTCCTTCCTGACCATGTTGGGAATCATCATTGGTGTTGCTGCGGTAGTACTTATCATGGGGCTAGGAAATGGAATGCGTCAGAGTGTTACCGATAGTGTGACTGGTGACAAGGATACAGTTCAAGTCTACTATGAAGCCAAGGGTGAGGAGCTAGATCCTGCCTATGCAGATTTGGCACAACCTACCAAACCGGTTAAAGAAGTTTGGTTGGAGCAAGTGGCTAGGCAGACGCCTGGTATTGATAGTTATTTTGTGACTAACAGCCTAACTTCCTCTATCTCCCTACAAAAAAAGACTGTTAAGAATGTTAATATCACAGGTGCCAGTCAGGGCTACTTTAAAGCTAAAAAGTTAGAGATGTTGACAGGACGTTCCTTGGAAGACAATGATTATAAAAACTTTTCACGAGTTATTGTCATTGATCAGATGGTGGCTAAAAAACTCTTTAAGACGAATGAGGATGCCCTTAACCAAGTGGTTACTATTGGGAACAATGATTATCGTGTGATTGGTGTTTATAAGAATAAAGACACAGCAATCGGTGCTTATGGTGAAATTGGAACAGCTCTTGTGGCCAATACCCAGTTAGCGGCTGAAAATAACACTGATGCTATTGGCCAGATTTTTTTCCATGTGACCGATGTGAAAAATAGTAGTAGCGTTGCTAAGGATGCTGCTAAACGCTTGACCCAGTTGGCCCAAGATGACAATGGAGAATATAAGGCAGCAGATATGAGTTCGGCCCTAGATCAGGTGAACACGATCTTTGGAACCATTACCACCGTTGTCGGAGCTATTGCTGGGATTTCATTATTAGTTGGCGGAATCGGTGTTATGAACATCATGTTGGTTTCGGTAACTGAGCGGACACGAGAGATTGGTCTTCGTAAGGCCTTAGGTGCTACACGTCGTAAAATCTTGACCCAGTTTTTGATTGAGTCGATGGTTCTGACCATTCTGGGAGGTTTGATTGGGCTAGGCTTTGCAGCCCTAGTCGTTGGACCAATTGGGAATGCCATGGACCTTAAAGCGACGGTTTCTCTTGGTGTAGCCATGGGAAGCATAGCCTTCTCAGCAGCTGTAGGGATTATCTTTGGTCTCCTACCGGCTAATAAAGCTTCGAAACTCGATCCTATCGAAGCCCTTAGGTATGATTAGAAATAACCTCTTGAAATCTTTAGATTTTGAGAGGTTTTATGGTCTTCAAAAAAAGATAGAGAAAAAAATAAAAAAAATTGCATTTTTTTCTTGACGTCTGATTTAGGTCATGATATTATAAATAAGGTTTGAAAAAACTGACCTAAGACAGTTGGGGAGCAAGACTCGTAAACATCCAACCGAGGCACAAAACGTAACTATTTTTTTGTAACGTATTGTACTTTCGTGTCTAGGTTTAGGTACGATTTTTTTGTGCCTAGCCCAAAAATAAAAACGGAGGTAAAACTACTAATGAGTGAAGCTATTATTGCTAAGAAAGCTGAACAGGTTGCTATCGTCGCTGAAAAAATGAAAGCAGCAGCATCTATCGTTGTTGTTGACTCTCGTGGACTTACAGTTGACCAAGATACAGTTCTTCGTCGTAATCTTCGTGAATCAGGCGTTGAATTTAAAGTTATCAAAAACTCTATCTTGAGCCGTGCAGCTGAAGAAGCAGGTCTTGAAGACCTTAAAGAACTTTTTGTTGGTCCATCTGCAGTAGCATTCTCAAACGAAGATGTTATCGCACCAGCAAAAGTTATTAGCGAATTTGCTAAAGACGCAGAAGCTCTTGAAATCAAAGGTGGTGTTGTTGACGGTGCGTTCACTTCAGTCGAAGAAATCAACGCTCTTGCATCACTTCCAAACAAAGAAGGTATGCTTTCTATGCTCCTTTCTGTACTTCAAGCGCCAGTGCGCAACGTTGCATACGCTGTCAAAGCGGTTGCAGAAAGCAAAGAAGACGGTGCTGCATAAGCCCATCTTCACAACTCGTAGCCTAAGCTACGTTTAAAACACTATATTAAAAAACACATTTGGAGGAAATCACAATGGCATTGAACATTGAAAACATTATTGCTGAAATTAAAGAAGCTTCAATCCTTGAATTGAACGACCTTGTAAAAGCTATCGAAGAAGAGTTTGGCGTAACTGCTGCTGCTCCTGTAGCTGCTGCTGCAGCTGGTGCTGCTGACGCTGGTGCTGCTAAAGATTCATTCGACGTTGAATTGACATCTGCAGGCGACAAAAAAGTTGGCGTTATCAAAGTTGTACGTGAAATCACAGGCGAAGGTCTTAAAGAAGCTAAAGCTATCGTTGACGGTGCACCATCAGTTATTAAAGAAGGTGTTGCTGCAGCTGAAGCTGAAGAAATCAAAGCTAAACTTGAAGAAGCTGGAGCTTCAGTTACTCTTAAATAATAAGGTAACGACTCAAGTCGCTTAATAAAGAAAACCAGGGCATAAGCTCTGGTTTTTTTTACGATAAGCGATTATGAGAAACTGATAAATTAATTTGGTTTCCTGCCAAAAATCCTGCCAAAAATTCTTTGGCAGGATTTTTGTTTTAATAAACTTTCGGGGGTAGACACTAGATTGTCTACCCTTTTTTTGCGTTTCGGAGGTAATTATGCAAAAGGAAGAACAGTCATCACGTCAAATCGTGAAGAGCCATATCATGACCATCATGGGAGTTGATAATCTAAAAGCAACTCAACTGGTAAATGAAATGGAACAAACAGGTTTAATCTGATTTGATGAATTCGGTTGCTATATGTATAAATTAAACAATTGTGTTACAATGAAACCATATAGAATTTTAAGTTTTCTCAAAAACTTTTTATAACTAAGAACACATAAGGAGGTAAAATGGTGAAGCATTCTAAAATAACAAAAGTTTTTCAGCTTTCACTCGTCATCATATTTATTTTAGTCTTGTTAGGGCTCTTTGTTCCCCAGCAGTTTCAAAATATTAGTTCTTACTTAAAAAATCTCTTAACAACTAGTGTTGGCTGGTTTTACTTGTTATTGGTTACGGGGATTTTAATTTTTTGTGTCTTTTTAATTGTAAGTCCGATAGGGCAGATTCGCTTGGGTAATCCCACGAGTCGGCCAGAGCATTCGACGACGTCATGGATTGCCATGATGTTTTCTGCTGGAATGGGGATTGGTCTGGTCTTTTATGGGGCAGCAGAGCCTTTGAGTCACTTTGCTATCTCGACGCCCAATGCAGAAATAGGCAGTGCGGATGCTCTCGCAGATGCTTTTCGTTTTACTTTTTTTCACTGGGGATTTCATGCTTGGGCGGTCTATGCCCTGGTGGGATTGTCTTTGGCTTATTTTGGCTTTCGTAAACGGGAGAAATATCAGCTCTCAGTCGTCTTTAAGCCTCTTTTTGGAAAATATGCGGACGGACCAATAGCAACCATTATCGATACCATCACCATTATTGCGACAGTGATTGGGGTAGCGACAACGCTCGGCTTTGGTGCCTCACAAATCAATGGTGGTCTCTCCTATGTCTTTGGTATTCCTAATAATAGTCTTGTGCAAGTCATCATTATCATCATTGCGACAATTCTTTTTCTTATTTCTGCCTTATCAGGTTTAGGAAAGGGTGTTAAAATCCTATCTAATACAAACTTGATTTTAGCTATTGTCTTGCTTGCTGGAGTCATAGTTTTGGGGCCAACGGTTAAGATATTTGACACCATGACAGACTCTATCGGCCTTTATTTTCAAAACTTCTTCCGTATGAGTTTTCGGGCGGCGGCTTTTGATGAGACCAAGCGGGCTTGGATTAACCAATGGACCATTTTTTACTGGGCATGGTGGATTTCCTGGTCACCTTTTGTGGGCGTCTTTATTGCCCGTATCTCAAAAGGTCGGACTATTCGCGAATTTTTGACAGTAGTGCTTTTGGCACCAACAGTCCTTAGTTTTATCTGGTTTTCTGCTTTTGGTACCTTATCTACTTCACTACAAGATTCGGGGGTTAATTTGATACGTTTTGCCACAGAAGAAATTCTTTTTGCCTCTTTTAATGAATATCCTCTGGGAAGTGTCCTTTCACTCCTGGCAATTATTTTAGTTTTAACCTTCTTTGTGACCTCGGCGGATTCTGCCACCTATGTTTTGGCCATGTTGTCTGAAGATGGCAATCTAAATCCAAGTAATCGTAAAAAGGTGATTTGGGGTGTCATGCTGGCCTTGATTGCTATTGCACTCATGTTTTCTGGTGGATTGACAGCTTTACAAAACACGCTCATTATTGTCGCTTTTCCATTTTCTATAGTACTAGTGTTGATGATGTGGTCGCTTATGAAAGAGTTATATCACGAAAAAGAGCAAATGGGACTCGCCATTACACCAGACCGATATCCTGAGAAGAATCAACCGTTTAAATCTTATGAGGAAAATTAGGAGGATGGCATGGAGTTAAGAGTGCTTCGTTATTTTATTACTATTGCTGAGGAGGGGAGTATCTCCAAGGCAGCTGAGAAGCTGATGATTACTTAGCCGACACTCAGTCGTCAGTTAAAAGATTTGGAGCAGGAACTTGGTGAACCTCTTTTTATCCGTGAACATATCAAGTCGCTTAATAAAGAAAACCAGGGCATCAGCTCTGGTTTTTTCTATTGCTTTTAATATTTTCATTTGTTAGAATTGTAGGTAATGTGCGTGCTTGTCACGCCCTTTTTTCTGTGTCTTTTACGGCTTTAGTGGTTGTAAATAACTATAAAAATCTTAAAGGCATGGTAAATGCTAAAAAGAAAAGGAGAAATTTATGGCTTATATTTGGTCTTATCTCAGACGTTATCCTAAGTGGCTAGCAATGAATTTTACGGCAGCCATTTTATTTGTTATTGCTAACTTGGGTTTGCCGACGGTTCTTGCCAGAATGATTGATGAGGGGATTAACCGTGGAGATGCTGACAAGCTTTATACCTATGCTTGGGTCATGTTCGGTGTGGTCTTGACTGGGATTGTTGGTCGTGTGCTCTTGTCCTATGCGGTTAGTAAATTGACGACCACAATGGTGCAGGTCATGCGTAATGACATTTACGCCAAGCTTCAGGAGTATTCACACCATGAGTACGAACAGATTGGGGTATCTTCTTTGGTGACTCGTATCACGTCAGATGCTTTTGTCCTCATGCAGTTTGCGGATCAAGTTCTCAAGTTGGGTGTTATCACTCCTTTGATGATGGTTTCCAGTGTCTTTTTGATTTTGACGACAAGTCCATCTTTGGCTTGGATTGTGGCAATCTCCTTGCCTTTCCTAGCTGTAGTTGTCTGGTATGTGGCGGTAAAGACTCGTCCGCTTTCTGAAAAGCAACAGGCAACTCTCGACAAGATTAACCAGTATGCTCGTGAAAATCTGACTGGACTTCGTGTCATCCGAGCTTTCGCTAGAGAAGATTTTCAAGAGAAGAAGTTTGCTTCTCAAAATGCTGTCTATGCGGATAATTCAAACAAGCTCTTTAAATTAACTGGTTTAACTGAGCCACTTTTTGTGCAAATCATCATCGCCATGATTGTGGCTATTGTTTGGTTTGCCCTTGAGCCATTAGGTTCTGGGACTTTGGCAATCGGGGATTTGGTTGCCTTTATTGAGTACAGTTTCCATGCGCTATT
The DNA here is from genome assembly GCF_001837455.1 of Streptococcus sp. HMSC068F04. NCBI lineage: Bacteria > Bacillati > Bacillota > Bacilli > Lactobacillales > Streptococcaceae > Streptococcus > Streptococcus sp. HMSC068F04. Next base: position 64,134 of record NZ_KV832507.1, on the reverse strand, counting down.
GTCTTTCCTTTTCCTAGCCAACCTCTTTACCATGTATCCTCGTACGGCGGTATCTAGTGAGCGTCTGCAGGAAATTATGGACATGCCTATTTCTATCAATCCAAATGAAGATGGGGTGACAGAGACTGAGACTAAGGGATATTTGGAGTTTGACAATGTGACCTTTGCTTATCCTGGTGAAACTGAAAGTCCTGTCCTACACAATATTTCTTTCAAGGCTAAACCAGGTGAAACCATTGCCTTTATTGGATCTACGGGTTCAGGAAAATCATCACTTGTGCAGTTGATTCCACGCTTTTATGATGTGACACTTGGACGCATTCTTGTTGATGGTGTGGATGTCCGTGACTATAATCTGAAGGCTCTGCGTCGTAAGATTGGCTTTATTCCACAAAAGGCCCTGCTCTTTACAGGAACCATCGGTGAAAATATCCGTTATGGTAAGGAAAATGCCAGTCATGAAGAATTGAATCAAGCTACGGATGTCGCTCAGGCTAAGGAATTCATCGAAAGTAAGGAAGAACGCTATGACTCTCACTTGGCTGAGGGTGGTAGCAACCTTTCTGGGGGACAGAAGCAGCGTTTGTCAATTGCACGTGCAGTTGTTAAACGTCCTGACCTTTACATCTTTGATGATTCCTTCTCTGCCTTGGACTACAAGACTGATGCAACCTTGCGTCGTCGTCTGAAAGAAGTGACCCAGGATGCGACAGTCTTGATTGTGGCTCAACGTGTGGGTACTATCATGGATGCAGACCAGATTATCGTTCTTGATAAGGGTGAAATCGTTGGTCGTGGCCGTCACGAAGAGCTTATGGAAAGCAATGAGATTTACCGTGAAATTGCTAATTCTCAATTGAATCAAAAGAGTCTTACAGAAGACTAGAAGGAGGTCGAAATGAAGAATAATAAAAAGAAAACAAATCATTCCTCAAGTTTTGGCCGCCTTTGGTCCTACTTGCAGGCTTATCGTTTCCCACTTTACCTAGCCATTTTCCTGAAAATTGTTAGTGTCATCATGAGTGTCCTTGAACCCGTAGTCATTGGTTTAGCTATTACCGAGTTGACTAAAAATACGCTGGCCATCATCAAAGGTGTGGAAGGTGCTCATATCAACGTCTCCTATGTTGGTTTGGTTCTCGTTGTTTATCTCTTGCGTGGTCTTATTTATGAGTTGGCCGCCTACTATTCCAACTATTTCATGACCAATGCTGTGCAGGCAACGGTTCAAGATATGCGAAATGAGATGACTGAGAAAATCAATCGTACCTCAGTGTCATACTTTGATAAGCACCAGTTTGGTGACCTCTTGGGACGCTTTACCAGTGACGTCGAGACAGTATCTAATGCCTTGCAGCAGTCATTCTTGCAGGTTGTTAATGCCGTCTTTACTCTAGCCTTGGTTATTGGAACAGTACTTTACCTTAATCTTCAATTGGGAGCTATAGTTGTCATCACTATTCCGATTACATTCTTTGGTGCCCGCTATATCATGAGTAAGTCTCAGCCCTACTTTAAACAGCAGGCTGATGCTCTAGGTACTCTTAATGGTTTTGTTCAGGAAAATCTGACTGGCTTCAATGTGCTTAAGCTTTTTGGGCGTGAGGATAAATCCTTGGATGATTTTAAAGAAATCACGGAAGACCTTCAGAAGGTAGGCTTTAAGGCTAATTTCATTTCAGGACTTATGATGCCGGTTCTTAACGGTTTATCTGACTTGACCTATCTCATTGTTGCTGTTCTAGGTGGTTTGCAAGTCTTGGCTGGTCACTTGACGATTGGTAATATGCAGGCCTTTGTTCAGTACGTTTGGCAGATTAACCAACCTATTCAGAACTTGACTCAGTTGGCTGGGCAATTGCAGAGTGCTAAATCCTCTTTAGACCGTATTTTCCAACTCATGGATGAACCAGACGAGGCTAATGATGCTACTGAAGTGCTAGAGGGAGATTTGACTGGCCAAGTTAGCTTTAAGCATGTGGACTTCCAGTATGTGGCTGATAAACCTTTGATTCGTGACTTTAATCTTGAGGTTAATCCTGGTGAAATGGTGGCCATTGTCGGTCCTACCGGTGCCGGAAAATCAACGATTATCAACCTTCTCATGCGTTTCTATGATGTGACTGCCGGGTCTATCTCGGTTGACGGTCATGATATCCGTAACCTGTCTCGTCAGGATTATCGTAAGCAGTTTGGTATGGTGCTTCAGGATGCTTGGCTCTTTGAAGGAACTATCAAGGAAAATCTTCGCTTTGGTAATCTTGAGGCAACTGACGAAGAAATTGTTGAAGCCGCTAAGGCAGCCAATGTGGACCATTTTATCCGTACACTACCTGGTGGTTACAACATGGAAATGAACCAGGAATCAAGTAACATCTCACTAGGACAAAAGCAACTTTTGACCATTGCGCGTGCGCTTTTGGCTGATCCTAAAATCTTGATTTTGGACGAGGCAACCTCATCGGTTGATACCCGTCTGGAACTCCTGATTCAAAAAGCCATGAAGACCCTTATGCAAGGTCGAACAAGCTTTGTCATTGCCCACCGTCTGTCAACTATCCAAGAAGCAGACAAGATTTTGGTCCTTAAAGATGGTCAAATCATCGAACAAGGAAACCATGAATCCCTCCTTGCAGACAAAGGTTTCTATTACGACTTGTATAATAGCCAGTTTGCGGAGAAATAAACAAAAAATCCATCAGTTCATAACTGGTGGATTTTTTCTGAATGTGGAGATCAATAAAAGAGACTTCTCCTATAGGGAAAAGTCTCAAAATCAATATTATTTCTCAGCACGTCGTGTGACGAACATGGCATCTCCGAAACTGAAGAAGCGGTAGCGCTCTTGGACGGCGTGTTTATAGGCATCAAGGACGAATTCACGGCCAGCAAAGGCTGAAACCAACATCACCAAGGTTGATTTTGGAAGGTGGAAGTTGGTTGAGAAGGCATCTACGACTGTGAATTGGTAGCCTGGTTTGATAAAGATATTGGTCCAGCCTGAGTCGGCTTGGAGTTTGCCATCGTATTTATTGCCGATTGTTTCTAGTGTTCGGATAGAGGTTGTTCCAACAGCAACAATGCGACCTCCAGCAGCTTTGACACTATTGAGGGTATCGGCAGCTTCTTGGCTGAGAGTGTAAAACTCAGAGTGCATCTCATGTTCGTCAACATTCTCAACAGAAACAGGTCGGAAGGTTCCTAGTCCAACGTGAAGGGTGAGGTAGACCAATTTTACGCCTTTGGCTTCAATCTTTTGAAGTAATTCAGGAGTGAAATGGAGACCAGCTGTTGGAGCAGCGGCAGAGCCATTTTCCTTGGCATAGACTGTTTGGTAACGGTCGCGGTCTTCCAATTTTTCATGGATATAAGGTGGCAATGGCATCTCACCCAAACTTTCCAAAACCTCAAGGAAGATACCATCGTAGCTAAATTCTACGATTCGTCCACCGTGATCTAGTTCCTCAGTAACAGTGGCGGTCAAGCGTCCATCACCAAAACTGACTTTAGCACCTACTTTAAGGCGTTTGGCTGGTTTGGCTAAAACTTCCCATTGATCCCCTTGGGTATTTTTCAAAAGGAGAAATTCCACATGGCCGTGGGTATCAGGCTTTTCACCGTAGAGACGGGCAGGAAGCACGCGCGTATTGTTCATGACCAAGGCATCGCCAGGGTTAAGCTGGTCAATGATGTGGTCGAAGTGGGTATCAGTCATTTCCTTGGTTACAGGATCAATGACCAAGAGTTTAGAGGCATCACGTTGTTCCAATGGGGTTTGGGCAATTAGTTTCTCTGGTAGTTCAAAATCAAAATCGTTTGTATTCATTTGTTTCCTCGTTTAAAAATTTTCAGCCTTTTTATTATAGCACGATATAGGATGACAGTCATTAAAGGAGTTGAGTGAAAGCGCTTGACAAAAAGGTTAAAAAAAGAGATAATAAAGAAAATGGTATATACCAATATCGAGGTGAATAGAATGAAAAAGATTTTAGTTAAGAATCAAGTTGAGGGAGGCCAAGTTGCCTTTGATCTTCTTAAAGAGAGCCTTGCAGCGGGTGCTCAAACCTTGGGCTTGGCGACAGGTAGTTCACCTATCGCTCTTTACCAAGAGATGGTTGAGAGTGACGTGGATTTTTCAGAGCTTTACAGCGTCAATTTGGATGAGTACGTCGGACTAGCACCAGACCATGAGCAGAGCTACCATGCCTTTATGAAGGCTCAACTCTTTGATGCCAAGCCATTTAAGGAGAGCTTCTTGCCTGACGGCATGGCTGAGGACTTGGAGCAGGCGGCTAAGGATTACGATGACGTCTTGGCACACCATGTCATTGACTTGCAAATCCTAGGAATCGGAAGTAATGGGCACATTGGATTTAATGAGCCAGGTACGCCTTTTGATAGTCAAACTCATGTGGTTGACTTGACTGATAGCACCATTGAAGCCAATAGTCGTTTCTTTGCCAGTCGTGATCAAGTCCCTACGAAGGCTATTTCGATGGGAATTGCTTCTATTATGGCTGCTAAGAAGATTATCTTGTTTGCCTATGGTGACAAGAAGGCAGATGCCATTTTCAAGATGGCCAAGGGTCCGGTGACAGAGGAAGTCCCAGCTAGTGTCTTGCAAAATCATCCAGATGTGACTCTTATCCTAGATGAGGCAGCCGCTGCGAAATTGTAGGATAATATATGAGTCAAGAAGTTACGAGTATAGAAAAAAACAGGTTGAGCCATTTGGCGCTCAGCCTTTTTCTTTTGTGAAAAGTCACTTCCAAGCAAATCAATTGCCTAGCCCTCTTTGATAGCGCTATAATAGTTAAGTTGACTTTGACTATCAAACAACAGATATAGATATCTCATAAAGAAAGAGGACATACAATGGCAAAACCTATTCGAGTATTGCTTTATTATAAATACCTTCCCATTGAAAACGCTGAGCAATTTGCAGCTGACCACTTGGCTTTCTGTAAGTCAATCGGTCTGAAAGGACGCATCTTGGTCGCCGACGAGGGAATTAATGGAACGGTTTCTGGTGACTATGAAACCACTCAAAAATACATGGACTATGTTCACAGCCTTCCAGGGATGGAGGACCTTTGGTTCAAGATTGATGAGGAAGAGGAGCAAGCTTTCAAGAAGATGTTTGTTCGCTACAAGAAGGAAATCGTTCACCTTGGCTTAGAGGATGATAATTTTGACAGTGACATCAATCCACTTGAAACAACGGGTGCCTACTTGTCACCAAAAGAGTTTAAAGACGCCCTTTTAGATGAGGACACTGTTGTCCTCGATACACGTAACGACTATGAGTATGACCTTGGTCACTTCCGTGGAGCCATTCGTCCAGACATTCGTAACTTCCGTGAATTGCCACAATGGGTCCGTGACCATAAAGAAGAGTTCATGGACAAGCGCGTGGTTGTGTACTGTACTGGTGGTGTCCGCTGTGAGAAATTCTCAGGTTGGATGGTCCGTGAAGGCTACAAAGATGTTGGTCAGTTGCACGGTGGAATTGCCACTTACGGAAAAGATCCAGAGGTTCAAGGGGAGCTTTGGGATGGTAAGATGTATGTCTTTGACGAGCGTATTGCCGTTGACATCAACCATGTAGATCCTGTCGTTGTCGGTAAGGATTGGTTCGATGGGACGCCTTGCGAACGCTATGTCAACTGCGGTAACCCATTCTGTAACCGTCGTATTCTTGCTTCAGAGGAAAATGAAGACAAGTACCTCCGCGGCTGCTCACATGAATGCCGTGTTCACCCACGCAACCGTTATGTCTCTGAAAATGGTTTGAGCCAAGAAGAAGTTGTCGAACGTCTTGCGGCAATTGGTGAAAGCTTAGATGTAACACCTGCTTAAGTTTAAATAGTGAAGAAGCTGAGAGAAATCTCGGTTTTTTATTTTGCAATTTATTTCTAAAATAATGACATATATATATTGCAAATGGAAATATATAGTGTATAATTAAGATGAAAACAGATGGTGAACCTAATCAATGTCGACGATAATATCAGATAAGATGAAAAGGAGGGGGCATGTGGCAAAGAATTTACGCTTAAAAGCAGCTCGAGCAGAGCATGATATGACCCAGGGTGACTTGGCAGAAGCGGTAGGTGCAACAAGACAAACCATAGGGTTGATTGAAGCTGGAAAGTACAATCCCAGTCTAGCCCTATGTATTGCCATTTGCAAAACACTGGACAGGACTTTGGATCAACTGTTTTGGGAGATTTAGGAAGGAAGTAAAGATGATGAAATTTAAGCTTGTTAATAATAAAGTTACAGATGAACGAGAAAAAGCTCTAAATAATAAAGTTGGTGCAGAATGTTTTTACATAATGATTGCTGGGACGCTTGCGTGCTTGGTCTATAGTTCCTTCTTTAACAAGGGGGTTATTACCTCTAATTACTTGGCCTTTCCATTATTTATAGCATGGATTTGGTCTATTTATAGATCTGAACGACTTAGTGTTAACACATTTGGGGGTTCCGGAATGACAGTCTTAGGTTGTTTACTGGTGACTGCGCTTATCACTCTTATGATAATGTCAGCTAACTATCAGTTTAACCACAATGTCTATCATAATAATCCCCTGGATCCTAGATATCTCATGGCTTGGCCACTTACTTATATTTTGTATATTCCCTTTGTCTTTTTTATGAATTGGGCTCTCACAGCACTGGGAAGATATGAGAGAAGACGTCTTGAAAAACAGCTGGACGATTTGGAGAATGAAGAATAAATAGTGATAGAATCAGACCGTTCTTTTTGGTCTGATTTTTTTGTGTTATAATGGGTCCTAAAACTAAGGAGGTCACGTATGCTACTAACTGAATTTGATGATAATAGACAAGCGATTATCAATCCCGAGGACTTGAATGAGCCTCTTGAGGGGTTTCCTAAAATAGCTGTATCCTGTTTTTCTCGTTCGACCTTTCAACGAATGCTTGAGATGTTTCCTCATGAACTTATCTATGAAACGTCCATGGCGAATGTGGCTATTCCGATATATAAGCTTGTTATTGATGAGCAGGAGTTGGCTCTTTTTAATGCACCTGTAGGTGCCTCTGCCTGTGTGGCTATTTTAGAGGATATTTTTGCTTTGGGAACTGATAAACTGGTGCTCTTTGGGACTTGTGGGGTGCTTGATGAAGATATTAAAGAGACTTCTATTATTATTCCTAGTCATGCTCTTAGAGATGAAGGAACGAGTTTTCACTATGTGGAAGCTAGCAATGAGATTGCGGTAAATGTGGGTGTTTTAGCTTGTTTTCGTTCCTATCTCAATGAGCGTCAGATTCCTCATAAGGAAGGCAAGGTCTGGACAACTGATGGTATTTACCGTGAGACGAGTGCTAAACTCAAAGCTCGAAAGGCAGCAAGGGCCATTTGTGTGGATATGGAGTGCTCTGCAGTTGCAGCTTTAGCAAAGTTTAGAGGTGTTGAGGTCTGCCACTTCTTCTATGCTGCGGATCACCTTTCTGAAGGTAATTGGGACGCTCGTAACCTGATGAATCATATGGACTTGGATGAAAAGGACAAGGTGGCTTTATTAGCTTTGGAGTTTGCGTGTGACTGGAGTAAACCTTAAAAATTCTACTTTTCAAACTTCTTATTTGTAATCATTCTAAATAACTGCTATAATACTTTTTAGAATCATTCTAAATAAGGAGTAAGAGAATTGGAAGATAAGAATTTTGCAGAACGCTTAAATATTTTGAGAGCTGGTGTTTTGGGTGCCAATGATGGCATCATTTCCATTGCAGGAGTGGTTATCGGTGTGGCCAGTGCGACATCAAACATCTGGTTCATCTTGATTTCTGCTTTATCAGCGATTTTTGCTGGTGCCTTTTCGATGGCAGGTGGCGAATATGTCAGTGTGTCAACGCAAAAAGATACTGAAGAAGCTGCTATCGCTAAGGAACAAGCCCTCTTGGACCGCTCTCCTGAGGCAGCTAGAGAGAGTTTGTATCAAACCTTCCTCAGTCAGGGGGATTGTGAAACGGCAGCTGAAGTTAAGGTTAATCAAGCCTTCAATAAGAATCCGATTAAGGTCTTAGTTGAGGAAAAATATGGGGTGGATTTAGATGAAATTACGAATCCATGGCATGCTGCTGTCTCTAGTTTCCTGGCCTTTTCAGTTGGTTCCTTGCCACCAGCCCTAGCTATTATGCTGTTCCCTGAGCCTTACCGTATTCCTGTAACAGTGGTCGTGGTTGCCCTTACCTTGCTCTTGACTGGTTATATCAGTGCCAAGCTCGGAAAAGCACCTGTTAAGCAAGCGATGTTGCGTAACTTGACAGTAGGACTCTTGACCATGCTTGTGACCTTCTTGGTCGGGCATATCTTCCATGTAAATGTGTAAGTGTTAATAATGTGATAAGTCTATCTTTTAAGGTAGACTTTTTGTTTCATCCAGAGTTCTTTTGATACCTTTCTTATGTCCTCCTTTTTTAGTCTGCTAGACCAGGCTTATCCGTGGTACAATAAGGTTATGCGTTTAGACAAATTATTAGGACAGGCAGGCTATGGTTCCCGCAATCAGGTTAAGAAGCTCATTCGTAGTCGTCAAGTTTATGTAGATGGTGTCTTGGCGGATAGAGATAATCTTAATGTGGATGCTAGTCTTCAAACCATCACGGTTTCTGGTAAGGAACTGGAGCATACGCCAGAAGTTTACTATCTCATGAATAAGCCAGCAGGTGTAGTGTCAGCTCGAAAGGACAAGAAACACCAAACAGTCATTGATTTGATTAAGCCTGAAGATCAGCGAGACGGTCTCTATCCTGTGGGCCGATTGGATAGAGATACGGAGGGTTTGGTGCTGATTACTAACAATGGGCCTCTGGGCTTTGCCATGCTTCACCCCCGCTATCATGTGGCTAAGACTTATTATGTTGAGGTCAATGATGTTCTTGGGCCTGATGCACCTGAATTTTTTAAGTCAGGTGTTGTCTTTGAGGATGGTACTGTTTGTAAATCTGCTCAGCTAGAAATTCTAAGTTTTGCGAGTGACAAGAGTAGTGCTCACATTACGATTTCGGAAGGTAAATTTCATCAAGTGAAAAAGATGTTCTTGGCCTATGGGGTCAAGGTGACCTATCTTAAGCGGATTTCTTTTGGAGCGTTTAAGCTTGATGAAGGGATAGCAGTAGGTTCCTATCGAGCGTTAACGGAAGCGGAAAAAGTGATTTTGCGTACTTATTTGGGCTAGTCATTTCTTCTTATTAAGGTATGATAGGAACTTTCAATCTCCTGATAGGTCTACCCTATCACTAGGCTTTATACTGTAAGGCCCATAATGACGGTCTTTTCTAGGGGTATAAGTAAAACTTATGACATTATATAAGTTTTTTTAATTTCTCAAGCCTTGTTTCTGGTGGTATGATGGTATCAATTCGATTGAGAAATGAAGTAAGTCAGGAGCAATGACCAAGTCTAATCAGAGAGGGAGGTTCATTATGACAGAAGCATTTTATAATCATTTAGCAAAGACACGTCATCAGATTCACCAACATCCAGAGGTTTCTGAGGAGGAGCACGAGACGACAGTCTTTTTGAAAGGCTATTTGAGAAATCTAGGTATTGAGCCTTTAAATTATCCCTTGAAGACAGGACTTATCGCTGAGATTGGATCAGGTCATCCGATTATTGCTTTGCGTGCTGATATTGATGCCCTACCGATTAAGGAAAAGACAGGACTTCCTTATGCCAGCGACAATGGGGCCATGCATGCTTGTGGTCATGATTTTCACCAGACCTCTCTTCTCGGAGCTGCTCAGCTTTTAAAAGAAAGAGAAGCAGAGCTTAAGGGGACCGTTCGATTGATTTTCCAACCAGCCGAGGAGAATTTCCAAGGGGCCTATCAGGTCATTGAAGCGGGTGGTCTTGACGGTGTGTCAGCTATCATCGGTTATCACAATAATCCTCACTTGAAACCTGGTCAGATTGGACTTCGTTCGGGGGCTATCATGGCTGGTGTGGAGCAGTTTAGAGTTGATGTTAAGGGTGTTTCTTCCCATGCGGCCCGTCCTGATTTGGGTGTTGATACGGTCTTGGTCACTACTACTATCATCAACAATTTACAGCAAATTGTAGCTCGTACGGTATCACCCTTTGAATCAGCGGTATTGTCAGTTACTCATATCGAAGTTGGAAATACTTGGAATGTTCTTCCAGCAGCAGGCTTTTTTGAAGGAACGATTCGTACCTTTGAGCCTAAGGTTCGTGAAGATGTCATTGCTCGTTTTGAAAAGGTCGTTCAGGCGACAGCAGACCAGTTTGGTGCTCAAGTTGACATCACTTGGGGCAATTCGCCTTACGTGACCTACAATGACCAGACACTCACACCTCTCATCTTTGAAAATTCTAAGGCCTTCGCAGAAGTGATTGAAACCTTGCCATCAACAGGGGGCGAAGACTTTGCGGCTTATCAAAAGGAAATACCAGGAGTCTTTGCCTTTGTTGGCTCTAATGGCGAAGAGAATGCACCAGACTGGCACCATGATGATTTCCTTGTGAAAGATGAGGCCTTGCCAGTAGCTGTTAATTACTATGTGGAAAACGCCCTCTTCCTACTTGACTATTTTAAGGAGTAAGAAAAATGACCATTCCCTTAATCGGTATTACCAGTAATGAAAAACCTGTCGAAGAAGGAAGTCCCATTTATAGGTGTTCAGTGGCATCCTGAGTTTCTCTTGGGACATAAGCTCTTAAAAGACCAAGGACTCTTTGATTATTTTGTTAAGAGTTTTAAATAAAGCTTAAGGACTTTAAATTGGTACTACTTTTGATATTGAAAAGGAGGACGTGCCTAAGGAAAAATATTCTTTTGATCATTTAGTTTACACTTAAGAACCCAGCCGATTGGTTGGGTTCTTTTGTCGTATTTTAGAAGCAAGATTTCAGGAGTTAGAAAGGGAGGGAAGATTTTTCACTTGCTATTTTTGAGCTTTTTAGATAAAATGAAAGCGTTATCATTTCAAAAATAGATAGGAAGTGGTCAAGTCATCTTTTTGATGTTTGACTTTATAACTTCCGAATAAGGAGAAACGTATGTTAATTGGTATTCCAAAAGAAATCAAAAATAACGAAAACCGTGTGGCTCTAACGCCTGCGGGTGTGCAAAGTCTTGTAGCTAAGGGACATGTCGTGTTAATCGAAACAAATGCAGGCCTTGGCTCTGGTTTTGCGGATGCAGATTATGCCAATCAAGGTGCTAAAATCGTTGCAACTGCTGCAGAAGCCTGGGCAGCTGAGCTTGTGGTTAAGGTGAAAGAACCTCTTGCAGCAGAATATGGCTTCCTTCGTGAGGATCTTTTACTCTTTACCTACTTGCACATGGCAGCAGCTCCAGAATTGGCAGATGCTATGGTCAATGCTAAGACAACAGGTGTGGCCTATGAAACAGTACGTGGCCAAGAAGGTCACCTACCACTTTTGGTTCCAATGAGTGAAGTTGCAGGACGTATGGCCGTTCAAATCGGTGCTCACTTCTTGACCAAACAAGAGGGTGGCTCTGGCGTTCTCCTAGGTGGGGTACCTGGTGTTCCTAAAGGGAAAGTGACTATTATCGGTGGTGGTGTCGTAGGGACACATGCGGCCCGTATCGCACTTGGACTTGGGGCTCAAGTGACTATTCTTGATATCAGTGCCAAACGTTTGTCTGTCCTTGAGGAAGTCTTTGGTAGCCAAATTCAAACACTTATGTCAAATCCGCTCAATATTGAAGCGAGTGTTCGTGATGCTGACGTGGTTATCGGTGCTGTTCTTATCCCAGGTGCTAAAGCACCGAAACTTGTTACTAACGATATGGTTAAACAAATGCGTCCAGGTTCTGTTATTGTTGACGTTGCCGTTGACCAAGGTGGGGTTGTTGAAACTGCGGATCGCGTGACCACTCACGATGAGCCCGTTTATGAAACACATGGTGTCCTTCACTATGCCGTTGCCAATATCCCAGGAGCTGTGGCACGTACATCAACCATTGCCCTTACCAATGTCACTTTGCCTTATATCGAAGCCCTTGCAGGAAAAGGATTCAGAAAAGCCATTAACGACGACGAAGGTCTTCGTCAAGGGGTTACAACCTACCAAGGTCATATTACTAGCAAACCGGTTGCAAAAGGTCTAAACAGAGAGTATACATCAATTGATGAATTGGCATAAATAGATTATTTAGCATAAACAAAGAGGAGTCGCACCATGATTTGGTTGGCTCTTTTTTTGTGGTCTGAGATAAGAAATGCTACAAAGCCGAAACTATTAGAATTTTTCTAATTTTGGTCTTATTTTATGCTATAATGAGTAGACATATTAAGGGCAGTAATGAGTATCTATAAGGTATTTTATTCATGTTTGCCATTAGGAGGTTTTATCATGGCCAACCATATTCGTGTGATCACAGCAATTATTTTCTCTCAACTTCTCGTTCTTTATTTTGGTTTTCGTATGGATGTCTCTTTGACCGAACTGCTAACTACAGTAGCTGTGGCATCCCTGGTTGAGATTATTTATCATGTGAAGTTTGTTCGTAAGATAGGAGCCAATATTTCTTTTGAGACTTTTTGGAAAAACTGTGACCAACTTTTTAGAAAAAATGCTGTGCTGTTGGCTATTTTACTTTGTGATCTGCTTATTTTTAAAGGTGGGGATTTCTTGGCCTTCATTCTTTGGCAAGTTACCTTTGTTGTCTTGGTAAGTATTATCATCATGGCATCAAATAATGCCCCGGACGCATGATAATACTTAAATCTTACAATGAAAGTGTGTAGATAATGTTTAGCATTCAAAGAAATCATTTGTCGGACCCAGGTGTAGATTATGTCACTTTTGGTAAGGGAGACAAAACTCTTATTATCATTACGGGATTAAGTTTGCAACGATTAGGTGATATGTCCAACCTTGCCATTTACTCGCTATTTTATCGATACGCTAAGGAGTATACGGTCTATATTTTTGATAGAAAGGACCATATCGAAGAAGGCATTACTATTGAGAATATGGCGGATGACCTCTCTCAGTCCTTGCAAGAATTACATATTGCTAATGCTTCTATCATAGGCATATCACAGGGAGGTATGATTGCTCAGCTGTTTGCTATCAAGTATCCTCAAAAGGTGACTAGTCTGGTGTTAGCTCTGACACTTTCTCGCAATAATGCCGTCAGTAGAGAAACCATCGGAGGGTGGATAGCGATGACTGAAAATAACGATATGGACCAGCTAAATAGGGATTCGATGAGTAAATCATTTTCGTCACCTGTTTTAAAGAAATTATATGTGATTAACAGATTATTTTTGAAGTCTGTAAGCAAGGAAAAACGTCATCGCTTTGTCTGTTTAGCCAAGTCAATTCTAGCTTTTGATTGCTATAGTTCGCTTGGTAAAATCACTTGTCCGACCCTTGTTCTGGGAGCCAAAAACGATTTAGTTCTGGGAGTGGATGGCGCCAGGGAACTTGCAAATAGCATTCCAAATGCTTCCTATTACGAATTTGACAAACTAGGACACGCGGCCTTTATTGAAAGTAAGCAATTTAATAAAATGATATTAGAATTTTTGCGGAAGAATGCTTAGGTAGTGGACTTAGGGGAATAGATAAAGCTAGACCAGATACTCACTCCAAAGAAAAATCAAGAAAAGTAGTAAAAAAGTTGTTTATTCATTTTAGGTTCATCTTTCTTAGCTAAAATAAAATCATCAAGAAGAACTTGATAAGTTAATCAAAAAGAAAGTTGGAATATATCATGAAAAAAACAATTAAACAAAAAACAGTTATTACACTTGCATCACTTGGTCTCGCATGTAGTTCAGTAGTAGTGTTTGCTAATACTACTAAAGCTACTAAAAGTACTGGGTCAACTACCCAATCAAGTTTGACGGTGGAACAGGCCAAAGAAAAAGCCCTCAATGAATCGAAAAGTGGTCAGGTAATTGGTTATGAGCAAGAGAATAAGTCTAGAAAAACTGTTTTTGAGATTACAATACTTGATGGTCAAAATGAGAAAGAATACAAAATTGATGGCCAGACAGGGGATGTCTTGAAGTCTAAAACGAAAGACTTGACCAAGGATAAGGATGATAAGCAATTGATTAATGCTAGTTATAAGATTGATTTAGCTGGTGCTGAAAGTCAGGTTAAATCTAAATATCCTAAGGCTACTATTGAAAAATTGCAATTAGATGTTGAGAATAATACACTTGTCTATGACGTTAGTCTAACTGAGGGCAAGAAAGAGATTGATCTTGAACTTGATGCTAATACAGGCCAAATTGTAGAAGAAGAGATTGAAACAGACAAAGATTAATTTTAGTTATTAAAAATCTAAATCTCGACTAGTCCTTTACTAGCCGAGATTTTTCATACGAACATGATATAATATGGGATAAGAGAGTGAGAGTAGATATCTATGAAAATATTAGTAATTGAAGATGAAGTTGACTTAAACCGGAGCATAGTGAAATTATTAAAAACACAAAAATACAGTGTTGATTCGGCGTATGATGGTCAAGAGGCATTGGACTACATCAAAGTTTCACAGTATGATGTGATTATTTCAGATATTATGATGCCTAAATTAGATGGTTTGGGGGTATTGTCCTACTTGAGAAATCATCATATTAAGACACCGCTTTTGTTGTTAACGGCAAAAGATACACTAGAAGACAAGGTGACGGGTTTGGATGCTGGTGCAGATGACTATCTCGTAAAACCTTTTGAATTCGATGAATTGTTAGCTAGAATTCGTGTCATGCTTCGAAGAGATAATAGGGAAAATCTAACCAGTAGTGTGGTTTTTGGAGACTATTGTCTAGATTTTGTGAAAAAAACGTTGACTCAAAATGGCCAGCTGATTGACTTAACCTCTAAGGAATTTGAACTTCTTGAATGCCTGGTTAGACACCCGAATATTGTTTTAAGTCGGGAGCAAATTAGAGAGCATATTTGGGATTTTGATTATGTGGGAGAATCGAATATCATTGATGTGCTAGTCAAGAATATTCGAAAGAAATTGGGGAATCCGTCAATTATTCAGACAAAGAGGGGCATGGGCTATGTTTTCAAAAATGAAGAATCAGACTAAACAACCCTCTATAATTTCGAAGGTAACACTTTGGTATACAGTGTTTGTCTCCTTACTATTCATTGTCATGTTTGTAGCCTCTTTTATCATATCAGGAACTTGGTCTGACTATGAATCACGAAGTGAGTTGGAACAAGAAACGGTAGAATTGTCTACGGATCTTGATGATTTTGAGTCCTTTGATGATGGTATCTATTTTGCACTCTACAATCAAAATAAGGAGTTTGAAAAAGGGGCACTCCCAAGTGATTTTGATGCGAATGCTTCCTTTAAGTCTGGTAAATTATCTACCTATAGCAGTTCACAAATGAACTATTATTATTACGATGTTTATAATGCCAAGAAAGGAAAGTGGATTCGTGGTGTGCGAACCGCATCTGGACTGAGTAAGGAATTAACCTTGTTTTTAATTTCGATAGCTATTCTTGCTCCCATTTCAATTCTTGGTATGGCATGGGTAGGACGTCGAATTTTAAAACGTGCCTTTGTGCCAATTAAAGATGTGACTCAGATGGCGGAAGAGATTACAGAAAGTAGAGACTACACTAAACGTGTTTCCTCTTCTTATAAGCTGTCTTATGTTGAAACGACACGATTGACCAAAGTTTTTAATGACATGATATCATCGGTCCAGTCGACTTTTGAGAAAGAAAAGCGGTTTAATCAAAATGTTTCTCATGAACTTAGAACACCACTTTCTGTCATCTTGTCTGAAAGTGAGTTTGGTTCGAAATATGCTGATAGTCTGGAAGAATCCAAAGAATCCCATACTATCATAAAGCGTCAGGCGAAATTAATGAAAAATATGACGGAGCAAATTTTGGAGTTGTCTAAAACTCAGAAGCTTAATTGGAATGATTTAGAAAGATTATCGTTGTCAAGCCTGATATCAGAATATTGCCAGGCACAAGAAAGAAAGTGGGCAGAATCAGCTATTGATTTTAAAGTAGCTATTGAACCCAATTTATGGATAAAGGGTGAGAAGTTACTTGTCATCCGAATGCTCGATAATCTGCTGAGTAATGCTATGAAATTTACTCGTACTAGTATTTCCATTACTCTTGAAAGGGTGGACAATCAGGCTCTTTTAAAAGTGGCAGATGATGGTATTGGTATCTCAGAAGACCAGCTCAATAAAATCTGGGACCGTTTTTATCAGGTCGAAGATTCTCGAAACAAATCGCTCAATAGTGGTGTTGGGTTAGGTTTATCCTTTGTCAAAGATATTGCAGAGTTACACCGGGCAGAACTTGATATTCAGTCTAAAGAAGATGTCGGCAGTACGTTTATTATTTGTTTCCCTCTAAGTGATTAAGAATACTGGATGAGGCTTAAAAGTATTTATTTCTAGCTAAACTATATTGAAGTTTTGGGATCTAAAAAAGATTTGGTTCTGGGAGTGGATGGTGCAAGGGAACTTGTCGATGGAATCCCAAATGCTTCCTATTATGAATTTAGCAAACTGGGGCACGCGCCTTTATCGAAAGTAAACAATTTAATAAAATGATATTAGAATTTCTGCGAAAGAATGCTTAGGTAGTGGACTGATAGAAACCTATTAAAATAGAATGAGAAAGGGGTTACAATAAAAGCTGTAGCCTCTTTTTATTTCCGGTTCAATTGTGTGCAGTCTGAAAAATTAAATGATAGAATGGCGGTAGATAGGAGGATACAGAAATGTTAAACTATGATTTGATTGTTATCGGTTTCGGTAAAGCCGGTAAAACTCTGGCTGCTAAGATGAATGCAGCTGGTAAGAAAGTTGCTGTCATCGAGCGCAGTAAAGCGATGTATGGTGGTACTTGCATTAATATTGCTTGTATCCCAACTAAGACTATGATTGTTGCGGCTGAGAAGGGCTGGTCATTTGACGATACCATGAAGGAACGTGGTGCAGTGACTGGTCGTCTTAATGCTAAGAATTATAAGATGTTGGCAGACAATGGCGTTGATGTCATTGATGCAGAGGCACATTTTGTGTCGAATAAGGTTATTGAAGTAGTAGCTGGTGATGACCGCCAAGAGCTTACAGCTGAGACTATTGTTATCAATACTGGTGCTGTATCTAATGTCTTGCCTATTCCTGGCTTGACAACAACTAAGCATGTTTACGATTCAACTGGTATTCAAACCCTCAAAGCCTTACCAAAACGTTTAGGTGTCTTAGGTGGTGGTAATATCGGTCTTGAATTTGCTGGCCTTTATAACCGTTTGGGAAGTCAAGTGACTGTCTTGGATGCAGCGACTAGCTTCTTGCCACGTGTGGAGCCATCTATTGCTAAGTTGGCCAAGGAATACATGGAAGAGGACGGCATTGTCTTTGAGCAAGGTGTTAAAACTTCCGAAGTGAAAAATGACGGTGATGAAGTTGTCGTTGTTACTGACAAAGGCGAGTTCCGTTTTGATGCACTCCTCTATGCGACAGGACGCAAGCCTAATATCGAACCTCTTCACTTGGAAAATACTGATATCGCCTTGACTGAGCGCGGTGGTATCCAGGTCAATAAACATTTGGAAACAAGTGTTCCTGGTGTCTTTGCAGTTGGTGATGTTAATGGTGGTCTTCAATTTACCTATATCTCACTAGACGATTTCCGTATTGTCTTTAATTACCTAACTGGTGATGGCAGCTATAACCTTGAAACACGTGGAGCTGTTCCAACTGCTATGTTCCTCAACCCACCTTTGGCACAAGTTGGTCTTACTGAAGACCAAGCCAGAGCAGCAGGTGGACCGGTTGCTGTCAAGGAACTTCCAGTTGCTGGTATGCCTCGTGGTCATGTTAATGGCGATTTGCGTGGTGCCTTCAAAGCTGTGGTAAACCCTGAAACTAAGGAAATCTTGGGAGTGACACTCTTTGGTCAAGAATCCCATGAAATTATCAATCTAATTACCCTAGCGATGAATCATCACATTCCATACACAGATTTGGCTAAACAAATCTTTACTCACCCAACTATGGCTGAGAACCTAAATGATTTGTTTGCGATTTAAAATGAAAAGAGCCGAGAGGCTCTTTTTTTGAAAACATATCTCTAATACAAAGCGACACTCTAGGTTAGATGTCGCTTTTTTTGCGCTTTGATGATAAGATAGAAGTGCTATAAGAAAATTCTTTAGATTGGTGCTCTTTGTCTCCTTTGAATGCTTGATTGACCTTGAGTCACCACTAGAATCTGTATGAAAAATCTAGAAAGACACTCGCCTACAAATTCGTCCGTGAGTGTGTGTAATTTATGACTAAGAAAGTAGGAGTGGGCAAGGCTCACAGTAAGATTATTTTGATGGGGGAGCACTCGGTCGTTTATGGTCATCCTGCCCTTGCTCTCCCTCTTAAGGATATTGAGGTTGTCTGTCAGATTCAGGCGGCTGAGACTCCTTTGACGCTCAAGGCTCAAGATCCCTTGACGACAGCCATATTTTCAGCGCTTAATTATCTGGAAATCAAGAATCAGCCTATCAGCTATGCTATTAAGTCTAGTGTCCCTGAAAAGCGTGGCATGGGGTCATCTGCGGCTGTGGCTATTGCGGCAATTCGAGCGGTCTTTGATTATTTTGATCAGGAGCTTAGCCAGGAGACCTTGGAAATGCTGGTTCATCAGGCGGAGACCATAGCCCATAGTAAACCTAGTGGCTTAGATGCAAAGACCTGCTTGAGTGATCAAGCCATTAGCTTTACGCGTAATGTCGGTTTCAAGGAAATTGAGGTCAATTTAGGTGCCTATCTGGTCATTGCTGATACGGGTATCCATGGAAATACCCGTGAGGCTGTGGAAAAGGTTGAGGCCATTGGTTTAGATGCCTTGTCAGATCTCAACCAACTGGGCGAATTAAGCCAGAAGGCAGAACGAGCCCTCAAAGCCAAGGATCAAAAGCTTCTTGGGAAACTCATGTCTCAAGCCCATAATCATCTTAAATCTTTAGGGGTATCTTGTGATTTGTCGGATCTTCTAGTAGCAACTGCTCTGGAGCATGGTGCACTGGGAGCCAAGATGTCAGGCGGAGGACTTGGTGGCTGTATTATTGCCCTGACAAGTACTAAAGACCAAGCCCGAACGATTGCTAAAAAACTTCAAGAAAAAGGAGCCGTAAACACGTGGATAGAAAGCCTGTAAGCGTCAAATCGTACGCAAATATTGCTATTGTCAAATACTGGGGTAAGGCGGATGCCGAGCGTATGATTCCTTCAACCAGTAGTATCTCACTGACTTTGGAAAATATGTATACGGAAACCAAGTTATCTTTTCTGTCTGAGGATGCGACCAGTGATGTCATGTATATCGATGATGAGCTCCAAGGGGAAAAAGAAACAATCAAGGCCAGCAAGGTTTTAGACCTCTTCCGTGCTAATCCAAACCAACATGTCAAGATTGAAACTTGGAACAACATGCCAACAGCTGCAGGTCTATCATCAAGTTCCTCAGGACTTTCTGCCCTAGTTAAAGCAGCTAACGAGCTCTTCCAAGTCGGAAAAACGCAGTCTGAATTAGCTCAAATTGCCAAGTTTGCTTCAGGCTCCTCATCACGGTCTTTCTTTGGACCATTGGCAGCCTGGGACAAGGATAGTGGTGAAGTGTACCCGGTTGAAACAGACCTTAAATTGGCCATGATTATGCTGGTGTTAACAGATCAAAAGAAACCTGTATCAAGCCGAGAAGGTATGAAATTGTGTACCGAAACATCGACTTCTTTCCCAGAGTGGATTAAACATTCTGAGCTGGATTATAAGGATATGTTGACCTACCTCAAAGCAAATGATTTCCAAGCGGTCGGTGAGCTTACGGAAGCTAACGCTCTTCGTATGCACCAAACAACAAGTACGGCTAACCCACCATTTTCATATCTAACGGAAGCCTCATATCAGGCTATGGACAAGGTTAAGGCCCTCCGTGCCTCTGGTGAGCAGTGTTACTTTACTATGGATGCAGGACCAAATGTTAAGGTGCTCTGTCTGGAAGAAGACCTAGACCGCCTAGCAGACCACTTCCGTAAGGACTATCAGGTCATTGTTTCACGCACCAAGGAGTTGCCAGATGCCTAAGCAGTCGGTCAGTCAGGTCACAGTAAAAACAGGTGGGAAACTCTACATTGCTGGAGAATACTCAGTCTTAACAGCTGGGCAGACAGCCCTAATCCAATTTATTCCTATTTTCATGTCAGCAGAGGTCAAGGAAGCACAAACTACCCAGTTGTCCTCAGACATGTTTGACTATAGTGTGGGCCGTGAGCTAGACGCAAATTACGCCCTCATTCAAGAGGCTTTGAATACTTTTGAGGCCTTTTGTGGTGAGAAGTTACCCGCTTTGGACCTTTCAATCACTGGAAAGTTGGAACGAGATGGGGTTAAATTTGGTATCGGTTCTTCGGGTTCTGTTGTGGTATTGACCCTCAGGGCCTTGGCAGCAGCCCTTCAGAAAGACTTATCTAAAGACATTCTTTTTAAATTAGCTAGCTACACCCTCCTCAAGCAAGGAGACAATGGTTCTATGGGTGATTTAGCTTGTATCGTATACGAGGATCTGATTTCCTATCGGTTCTTTGACTGTGCAAAAATAGCAGAGCTTATAGACCAAATAACTCTATCTGAGCTTTTGGAAAAAGACTGGGGCTATCGTATCAGTCCTGTAGTGCCAGTTCTCCAAGCTCACTTTTTGGTGGGGTGGACCAAGCAAGCTGCTATCTCAAAAGACATGGTTAAAATGGCCAAATCTCGCATATCAAGCAAGTATTTAAGTGAAACAGAAGTTGCCGTCCAAGATGCCCTCAAGGCACTGGAAACAGGAAATAAGAATTTACTTAAGAGCAGCCTTCAAACTGTCAGTGACCAGTTGGAATCACTTAGTCCAGATATTTATGTGGACAAGCTGAAAAAACTCAAAGAAGCAGAGCAAGGTCTCGATGCCATTGCTAAGTCCTCTGGAGCTGGAGGTGGCGACTGTGGTATCGCCTTTGCCTTTGACCAAGCTAGCCGAGATGCTCTAGTCGAGCGTTGGCAACAGGAAGGTATAGAGCTTTTGTATGAGGTTTAAGGGTCAGCCTAGTAGACATTATCACTCAAGAAAGTAAAGAAATAACCTATGACAAATCGTAAAGACGATCACATCCGTTATGCCCTCAAGTACCAATCGCCCTACAATAGTTTTGACGATATGGAACTTATCCACAAGTCTCTACCGACTTATGATTTAGATCAGATTGACTTGTCCACACATTTTGCGGGACGAGATTGGGATTTTCCCTTTTATATCAATGCCATGACAGGTGGTTCCGCTAAGGGTGGTGCTGTTAATCGAAAATTAGCTGAGGTGGCCAGCCGCACAGGTATTCTCATGGTGACGGGTTCCTACAGTGCTGCTCTAAAGGGAGAAGAACCAGAATCCTTTGACTATCGCCAAGAGTTTCCAGACTTAGACCTAGCGACTAATATCGGTGTGGATAAGTCTGTGGACCTGGGGATTAAGACGGTGGAAGCGATGAATCCAGTATTTTTACAGCTCCATGTTAACCTTATGCAGGAGCTTCTCATGCCTGAGGGAGAGCGTATTTTCCACACTTGGAAGGAAAATGTGGCGGCTTATGCACAGAAAATAGAGGTTCCTCTTGTACTCAAGGAGGTCGGCTTTGGTATGGATGTGGAAACCATTCGTTATGCTATATCTCAAGGCATTAAGACTGTGGATATCTCTGGTCGTGGTGGGACTAGCTTCGCCTATATTGAAAATAGTCGAGGCGGCAACCGTGATTACCTCAATGACTGGGGACAAAGCACCGTTCAGACCCTCTTGCAAGCCCAAGACCTTCGTGATAATGTGGAAATCCTAGCCTCAGGTGGCGTGCGCAATCCACTTGATATGGTTAAATGTCTGGTCTTAGGAGCAAAAGGTGTCGGCCTCTCACGAACAGTCCTTGAATTGGTGGAACGTCATCCTGTGGATAAGGTTGTGGCTATCGTTAATGGCTGGAAAGACGACCTTCGTCTCATCATGTGTGCCCTTGATTGTCGAACTGTTGATGAGCTCAAATCTGTGGATTACATCTTACATGGTAAGCTACAAGGGACTTATATCAAACAAGAGAAGTAGTAAAGAGCCAAGTGCTCTTTTTTAATTTTTAAAGATGATAAAACAATTTCTCTAGGCGATGATATTATGGAGACATCATTTTAACACCGGTCAAGGATAAATAATAACATTCTTGATTTGATTTGATTTGTTTCTAGCGAGCACTTAACGAGACTTTCCGCTGTGAGAAAAGTTCTAGAAATACTTGTATTTCTAGAACTCGGAATTTTTGAGAGTAAAACAGTTTGGGGAACTGTTTTAGCCTGAGCCTAGAAATTAAAAAGTGAAGGGGCTCAAAAATTAGTCATGGAGCTTCGAAGAAGTTCGCTGACGTCCGCACTCACTTAAGGAAAGTCTAAAAAAATCCATTTTACAAAAGAATATCTTACAAAAAAGAGCGGAAGCTCTTTTTTTATTACCCACTCAAGCAAAAAGTAACTTTTCCCCTTGACAAGTTACCGCCTTAGGAGTATTATTTTTAGTGAAATACGGTAGGTGAGGCTACCACAAGGATACGGATGACTACCGCAAAGCAGTGGAGACACTACTCGTTGGTCAACAGTCCTGATCGCCAAGGTCAAGACTAAGCTCATTTCATCGCCTTGCGGAGCTAAAGCTTGAACGGTCCATTTTTTGACAGAATCTATTAAAAAATCCACCTCGAGTTTATAGAGTCTTACCTGTATATGGGTAGGACTCTTTTCATTTTTCTGAGGTCCACCCAGCATCAAAAAATTGAAAGGAGAAACCTATGAGACTAATCGACGATCACCCCGAACCGCACCTAACCAGTCAATCGCTGATTAGTGTCTTAGGGACTCCATAAGTGATTGGCTCATGATTAAATAAGGAGATTCCAATGTCAACAAATAAAGAAAGACTTATTGCTGCTCTTCAAGAGCCACTTGAAACAACCCTTACTCGCTACAAGACTCATTTGGATGGCTTGAAGGAAGACCAAGTAGAAGAAAACCGTGACCTTTATGGGGAAAATGTCATAACCAAAGGACAAGAGGATTCTATCATCAAAAAGATTTATGAATCTATCATCAATCCCTTTACTGTTATTCTCCTAGTCATCGCTCTGGTTTCCTTTATCACCAATGTCTGGCTTGCTAAACCAGGTGAAGAAGATCCAACGACTTCTATCATCATTGTCACTCTAGTTTTGATATCTGGTGGTATCCGTTTTATTCAAGAACTTCGTAGTGACAAGGCTGCTAGCAATTTGTCTCGCATGATTGTCAATACAGCAACAGTGCTTCGAGATGGCAGTGAGCAAGAAATCCCAATCGATGAAATTGTGGTTGGAGATGTGGTCAAACTGAGTGCGGGAGATATGATTCCGGCGGATGTGGTCTTGCTAGACTCTCGTGATTTCTTTGTTCAACAGTCTGGCTTGACAGGTGAAAGCGATGCTGTGGAAAAGGCTTGTCTGTCTAAGGCGGATGGTCAAAATCTAGAGAGTTTGCTTGAGAGTGAGAGCCTTGCTTTCATGGGAACTAATGTTATCTCTGGTCGTGCAACAGCCTTGGTTTTAGTTGTTGGTGATGAAACCATGATGGGAGCAATTGAGCAGACCATCAATACTTATGACGAACCAACTTCATTTGAACGTGAGATGAATTCCATTTCTTGGCTCTTGATTCGACTCATGTTGGTTATGGTTCCTGTTGTTTTTGTGATTAACGGTTTAACAGATGGGGACTGGCTTGAAGCCGGCGTCTTTGCCCTTAGTGTGGGAGTCGGTTTGACCCCAGAAATGTTGCCGATGATTATCACAGCCAGTCTTGCCAAGGGTTCTATCATTATGGCCAAGGAAAAGGTGGTCATCAAAAAACTTAATGCTATTCAAGACCTAGGGGCTATCGACATCCTTTGTACGGATAAGACAGGAACCCTGACTCAGGATGAAATCGTTCTTGAGTACCCTCTTGATATCCATGGTGACCTTGACCTATCAGTACTTCGGAGAGCCTATCTTAATTCTTATTTCCAAACTGGCTTAAAAAATCTTATGGACCGTGCCATTATTAGCCGAACTGAAAGAGAAGCTAAGAAACATGACATCGTTCGTGACCTTGACCAGACCTTCCACAAGATTGATGAGCTACCTTTTGATTTTGAACGTCGTCGCATGAGTGTCATTGTTCAAGACACTGATGGATTTGTTAGCATGGTGACAAAAGGTGCCCTTGAAGAAATGCTCTCTGTTTCTAACTATGTGGAATACAAGGGAGACATTATCCCATTGACTGACGATGTTCGTGAGGAAGTCCTTGCGGAAGTTGCACAGTTGAATGAACAAGGTTTGCGTGTTCTCGGTGTTAGCTACAAATCACAACTTAATGAAAATGACGTCTTTAGTGTTGAAGATGAAAGTGATATGATTTTGACGGGATATCTTGCCTTCCTTGACCCACCAAAACCATCAGCAGCACCTGCTATCAAGGCTTTGGCGGAATATGGTGTGACCACAAAAATTTTGACTGGAGACAATGATAAGGTGACACAGGCTGTCTGTGAAAAAGTTGGTCTAGATGTGACGCACATTCTACTTGGAAGTGATCTTGATACCATGTCAGATCAAGATTTGGCTAAGGCTGTGGAAACGACAACAGTCTTTGCTAAGTTATCCCCAGACCAAAAGGCACGAATTATCCTAAGCCTTAAGGAAAATGGGCATAAGGTAGGCTATATGGGTGATGGTATCAACGATGCCCCATCCATGAAGGTGTCAGATGTGGGGATTTCTGTGGATACAGCTGTTGATATCGCCAAAGAAACTGCAGATGTTATCTTGCTTGATAAGGATTTAATGGTCTTGGAAAAAGGTTTGGTTGAAGGACGGAAGGTCTATGCTAATATGACCAAATATATCAAGATGACCGTTTCTTCAAATTTCGGGAATATCTTTTCTCTCCTCTTTGCCAGCATTTTCTTACCATTCCTACCAATGGCACCTGTGCATTTGATTGTCCTAAATCTTGTCTATGATATCTCTTGTATCGCCCTTCCATTTGACAATGTGGACAAGGAATTTCTTAAAGAGCCACATATCTGGGAAGCCAAATCAATCATGCGTTTCATGGCTTGGATAGGACCTATTTCGTCCGTATTTGATATTTTGACATATATCTTGCTCTATTTCATCATTGTGCCAATGATTTTGGGGCATGGCTATGTTCATGGTTCACCAGAAGCAGCAGCCTTTATCATTATTTTCCAAACAGGTTGGTTTATCGAATCTATGTGGTCTCAAACCATGGTTATCCACATGTTACGTTCACCAAAACTACCATTTATTCAAAGTCACCCAGCACTATCAGTTGTTGTGACAACCTTATTTGCTGCTTTCTTTGTGACTTCTCTTCCATACAGTCCATTGGCTAGTCTCTTAAAACTCAGCCATCTAAACGGTCTCTATTTCATTCTCTTGTTTATCATCATTACTTTGTATATGCTTAGTGTTACCTTTGTGAAGCATATCTATATTAAGAAATACAAAGAATGGTTATAGGATAACTATTCTTAGAAAAAGAGCGTCAGCTCTTTTTCATTACCTTTCATTCTGCCAAAACCTTTTCATTTATGGTATAATAGGGCGATTATAGATAATCAGAGGCCCTAAAAAACGTCAGTTGTGAGGACATGTTTTCTAAGAAATGAGAGACAATGTTTTCAAGGCCCCTTTCTTTCGTAGGCTATCCCAGTGGGAGGTGGAGGCCCTGAGATTTGGGGCTCAAGGCTAAGACCGCCACGAAGGAAACCATCAAAAAAATCTTAAGAAGGAAAAAGAAAATGAGTAATTACGCAATTATCCTTGCTGCGGGTAAAGGAACTCGCATGAAATCAGATCTTCCAAAAGTATTGCACAAGGTTTCGGGCATCACTATGCTTGAGCACGTCTTCCGTGCAGTTTCAGCTATCGAACCAGCTAAAAACGTTACTGTTATTGGTCACAAGGCTGAACTTGTTCGTGAGGTTTTGGATGGTCAATCTGCCTTCACTATGCAAACTGAGCAGTTGGGGACTGGTCACGCAGTAATGATGGCTGAAGAAGAGTTGGCTGGACTTGAAGGGCAAACGCTTGTTATCGCCGGTGACACGCCTTTGATTACTGGTGAAAGCCTTAAAAACCTTATTGATTTCCATGTTAATCACAAAAATGTTGCCACTATCTTGACTGCAACTGCAGACAATCCATTTGGTTATGGTCGTATTATCCGTAACGAAAATGGCGAAGTGACTAAGATTGTTGAGCAAAAAGATGCCAATGAGTTTGAACAACAAGTCAAAGAAATCAATACAGGGACTTACGTTTTTGACAATAAACGTCTCTTCGAAGCACTTAAAAACATCAATACTAACAACGCTCAAGGGGAATACTATTTGACTGATGTCATTTCTATTTTCCGTGAGAATGGTGAAAAAGTAGGTGCCTTCACCCTTCGTGACTTTGAAGAAAGTCTTGGAGTTAATGACCGTGTTGCCCTAGCTACAGCAGAAGATGTTATGCGTCGTCGTATCAACAAGGCTCACATGGTCAATGGTGTTACTTTCCAAAATCCAAACGCTACTTATATTGACGTGGATGTGGAAATTGAGCCAGATGTTGTCATTGAAGCTAATGTGACACTTAAAGGACAAACTAAGATTGGTGCAGAGTCAGTGCTTACTAATGGTACTTATATTGTTGATTCAACTATCGGTGCCAAAACGGTTATCACTAACTCTATGATTGAGCACTCAGTGGTTGAAGAAGGTGTTACTGTTGGTCCATTTGCCCATGTTCGTCCAGATTCAACTCTCAAAAAAGATGTTCATATCGGTAACTTCGTTGAGGTTAAGGGGTCTACTATCGGTGAAAATACCAAAGCTGGTCACTTGACCTACATTGGTAATGCGGAAGTTGGTTCTGACGTTAACTTTGGTGCCGGAACAATTACCGTAAATTATGATGGACAACACAAGTTCAAGACACAAATTGCCAACAACGTCTTTATCGGAAGCAATTCAACCTTGATTGCACCGCTTGAAATTGGGGCTAACGCTCTCACAGCGGCTGGTTCAACCATCACAGATGATGTGCCAGCTGACAGCGTAGCCATTGGACGTGGCCGTCAGGTCAATAAAGAAGGCTATGCCATTAAAAAACCTCACCACCCAAGCCAACAAAAGTAGGCTTAAGACTATCTGAGCTAGATTCTCTTGTAGAGTAGAGGTAGCTTAGAATGAGGTCAGAAGTAAAGGAGTCAATTCATGGAGTTTGAAGAAAAAACACTCAAACGTGAGTCAAAATTTAAGGGACATATTTTTGAAGTTGCAGTAGACGAGGTCCTCTTGCCAGACGGTAAGACGGCTGGTCGTGAGCTCATCTTCCACAAGGGAGCAGTAGCCGTTTTAGCGGTTACCCCAGAAGGAAAAATCATTATCGTCAAGCAATACCGTAAGGCTATTGAGGCGGTTTCTTACGAGATTCCTGCGGGTAAGCTGGAAGTCGGTGAAGCTGGCGATGAGATGGCTGCAGCGGCGCGTGAACTTGAAGAGGAGACTCAATACAAGGGTGATCTGGAATTGATTTATGAATTTTACACAGCCATTGGCTTTTGTAATGAGAGAATCAAACTCTATGTAGCGACCAATCTTAAACCTGTGGAAAATCCACGTCCACTTGATGATGATGAGTTCCTTGAACTCTATGAATTGACTTATGAAGAGTGTATGGAACTTGTAGCGTCAGGGGCTATCCAGGATGCCAAAACTATCATCGCACTCCAATACTATGCACTTCATCTCGGAGGAAAATAAGCTATGGGAAAACCACTTTTGACCGACGATATCATTGAGCAGGCCAAGCGTGGGGAAATCGATTTAGAGGAACATCCTTATTATGAGGACTATGATCAAGAGTTCTACGATGAGGATTATGAGGCTGATTACCAGCCTTCTGCCTACAAGAGCCGTCGAATTGAGAATGCCAAACGTAATCAATTTCAACACAAGCTTAATCGCATCCTCTTTTGGGTTGTGGTCCTCTTGATTATTCTCTTCATTGCTGTCTTTTATTTCTAAGAAGTCTATGAGTCAGATAGCCCTAGCTACTGATTCAGGAAAGATTACAAGCTGAAAAGGAACTATATGAAAATCGGAATTATCGCTGCCATGGAGCAGGAGTTAGTGCTTCAAGTGGAGCAATTGGAAAATAAGGTTGAAGAAACTGTTCTTGGCAATACCTACTATACAGGACGTTTAGGAAAACACGACGTCGTTTTGGTGCAATCAGGTGTTGGTAAGGTTATGTCAGCCATGTCTGTGGCTGTCTTAGCAGACCATTTTGGCGTTGATGCCCTCATTAACACTGGTTCTGCTGGAGCAGTAGCACCTGGACTTAAAATTGGAGATGTGGTTGTGGCGTCAAAATTAGCCTATCACGATGTTGATTTGACAGCCTTTGGCTATGATTATGGGCAAATGTCTATGCAGCCACTTTACTTTGAAAGTGACTCTACCTTCGTAGAGACTTTCGAAAAGGTCTTGGCTCAGGCTTCCATTGATTCTAAGATTGGGCTTATCGCTACGGGTGATAGCTTCATTGCGGGTCAAGACAAGATTGATGCTATTAAGGGGCATTTTCCAGAAGTCTTGGCTGTAGAGATGGAGGGAGCAGCTATTGCTCAAGCCGCACACAGTGTCAAAAAGCCTTTCATCGTTGTACGTGCCATGAGTGATACAGCTGCTCATGATGCTAACATTACCTTTGATGAATTCATTATTCAGGCGGGGAAACAATCAGCTGCTATCTTGGTTGAGTTTCTCAAAGAACTTGCCTAAAATACATTAAATGAGTGCTTATGCTCATTTTCTTAATTAATTTAAAGACGACTGCTATTCATTTAAGAATGGCAGTTTTTTTCTGCTTTTAGATAAGAAAACCTTCTCATTTTTTAAAGAAAAAATCTGAATTTTAGCATTTTTCAGACGGAAATTGAATTAAAATTATGGCAATAAAATGAGAAAGAAAAACAATATTAAAAGAGAGACTCCGAAAGAAAGCTTATAATATAAGGGTTTGAAAATTTCACTATCTATTGATATCTTAGAAAGCTTTACAAAACCTCCAAAGGGGTAAATAATTATCTTGCAAAGTTCTGAAAATAGTGTATAATTCAGAATGAAAAGGGTTACAAAAATGTTAAGATTTGTAAAAATGGGAGGATAGAATCATGAATAACCGATTCGGTGATTCGAGGCAGCGTTTCTCCATCCGTAAGTTTACGGTGGGCGTTGCTTCGGTCTTACTTTCGTCTGCAGTTTTTGGTGTAAGTACCGCCAAAGCAGATCAAGCTGAAGAGCCTAAAGGCCAACCAGCGACGAGTGTACTTGAGGAAGCCAGTGAGTCTGATGGTGGGGGCCAAAGGACAAGCACTAGTGCCTCAAGTCAAGAAGTGACAGCTGCTGAACCTACCGTTCAGGCAGAAAGTACCAGTGCTATCTCAGTGACTGCTGTTTCTAGTGAAGTTGCGCTTCAAGAGCAAACGGTTGCAAGCTCTGAGCAAACAAGTTCATCACAAGATAAGACTAGTGAGGGGCTCAGTGAGAAACCTGTTACAGTCAATGAAACACGAGAAGCTAGCGCTAGCGACCTTGCTGCAGCAAACAATACGAGTTCCACTTCGTCTGATAATTTCGGACTGAAGGTTACCAACCTAAGTCGCCCGATCCCAGCGGATGTCAAGGTGACAAAGACAGGTACTGAAATCACTGTTCAAAATCCTGATGTGGAAATGGAATTTCCGAACGGAAATAGTAAGTACGCTACTAGCAAGGTTGTCTACCACAATATTCCTTTCCCTGATGATATGACTATCAATGAAGGGGATCAGGTCATTTTTAATTTGCCTGAGCAGTTGCGTTTCCGTACTAGCTACGATATCAATGTCTATAATCCAGACAATCAAATTGTAGGTCTGGCTCAAATTGATCCTGAGAAGAATCGTGTCACAACGACCTTTAATAACTATTTCCAAACACATCCCAACAATAAGCTCATGAGTTTGGAGTTGGATACCCTTTATTCTGAAGAAGTAGATGAAGGGGAACATCTTACTCTTGATTTTGAGGGACGTATCATTCATGTTTCAGTGGGTAAAGTGCAATCACCTCCTCCAGGTCAAGAAGTTATTTCTAAGTGGGGTAGTCAAGACAAGCGTGATCCAACTATCCTAAATTGGCAGATGCGTCTCAATTACTCACGACGTCTCCTTAACAACTTGAAACTGGTTGATACTTGGTCTGACAATCAAAGATTTGTGGACGGTTCTTTGCAACTTCGCTACATTGATTCGGCAGATCCTTGGATTGACAAGGGATCAGCTATGGATCTGATTAAGAGTTTCTCTTATGATGATAGCCATTTTGAGCTTAAACTCAATCAGTTGGACCGCATGGTTTATGTTTGGTATCAAACCCGTTTGACACAACCTGTTGAAGAATCAACTAACCCTGTCAACCGTATTAAACTTCATGCTGATGTTGTTTCCGATTCTTACAAGTCAACTATTCGCTTGGTTGGTGGCCGAGGAGATGCCATCGGAGATAACCTCGCTCATTTCAATCTTGAGCTTGAGAAGGACTTGGCGGGTAGAGACCTTAAGGATAAAGAATTTACATTTAAATTAGTTGATGTGACTGATAGTGCCAATCCTGTTGACTTAGGGGAAACCACTAATGATGCCAAGGGTAAAATCGTCTTTTCAGATCTCTCACTCAGTAAGCCAGGTATTTATCATTATCGTGTGACAGAGGTTCCAGGTAATGACGAAGATGTGGTCTATGACAAACTAGAAGCCAATATCACCATTCAGGTTGTTCGTGAAACTGTGGACAATCAAGTCAAATTGGTTGCCAAGGTTGCCTATCCAGAAGACATTATCTTTAACAATAAATTGGTAACACCAGCCAAGGCCAAAATTGCATTTGGTAAGGAATTGACCAAGGCAGGCGTTAAACAAGATCTAAAAGCAGATCAATTCCAATTTGTTCTTAAAGACCGTTTTGGAAAAGTCCTTGAGACTGTTGGCAATACAGCTGATGGTCAGGTTGCCTTTAGTGAGTTAACCTTTAACAAGGTAGGTACTTACAACTACACTGTTGAAGAGCTTACAGGTAAGGATGACTCAATTGTTTATGATAGCATGAAAGCTGCTGTTTCTATCACGGTAACACGTGATGGCGACGCTCTTGTTTCAACCGTGGTTAATCCTAAAGACACTATCTTTAACAACAAGTTTGTGACTCCAGCTAAGGCCGCTATTCAGTTCAGTAAGGAATTGACTAAGGCAGGTGTCAACCAAACTTTGACTGCTAATGAGTTCCAATTTGTCCTCAAAGATAGTGCCGGCCATATTGTCGAAACAGTTGGTAATACAGCTGATGGTCGTGTTGCCTTTAGTGAACTTCACTTTGATAAGGCAGGAACTTACACTTACACTGTTGAAGAAGTTAAGGGAACTAACGAAGATATCATCTATGATGGTATGAAAGCAACTGTCTGGATTACAGTAACACGAGATGGTGATGCATTGGTATCAACAGTTGCTAATCCAAAAGACACTGTTTTCAATAACTATGTTAAAGACGTGCAACCAGCTAAGGCCAAATTCGAATTGACCAAGGTTCTTACAGGTCGTAACCTCAAAGATGGTGAGTTTAGTTTCGTCCTTAAGGACGACAAGGGTAATGTTATCCAAACAGTGACCAATAATGCACAAGGAAACATTAGTTTTGGAAATATTGTCTACGACAAACCAGGTGTTTACTACTACACTGTTGAAGAAGTCAAGGGTAATGAAGCTGACGTGGTTTATGATAACATGGTGGCTAAGTTCCAGGTGACCGTTACTAAGACTGTAGGTGAAAAGGAAAATCTACTTGTAGCAGCTGTTCTCCTTCCTTTGGATACAGAATTCAACAATAGTTACATTCCTCCAAAACCTCCTACACCACCGACACCACCAAGTGTCCCACCTAAACCACCAGTAGTCCCACCAACACCACCAACTCCGCCTACTCCACCGGTGACTCCAAAACCAGCTAAGCCAGTTCAATCCTCTGAGAAATCAGGACCTCAACTTCCAGAGACTGGTCAAGCAAACGATACTGCCTTGCTTGCCCTTGGTGTGGCAGCAGAAGTGGCAGCAGTCATGGGTGTAGCATATAGCCATCGTCGCCGTAAAGACGTTTAAGATGATGACCTAAAAGATCGAGTATTCTCGATCTTTTTTAGTATTTGGCTGTCCATCTCATTAAATGAGAAATCAAGATAAAGCCAACTGCAAGATGAAATTTCTACTAAATTAAGCTATAATGAAGAGTATGAAAGTTCTACTTTATCTTGAAGGAAAATCGGTTCTTGAAAAATCAGGAATCGGACGAGCTCTCCACCATCAGATGCATGCCTTGGACTTGGCGGGGATTCCCTATACAACGGACATCTTGGGTGATTATGATGTCGTTCATATTAATACTTATGGGCCACGCAGCTTGATGTTGTTGCATGCTGCAAAACGCCGTGGCAAGAAGGTCATCATGCATGGTCATTCGACACGTGAGGACTTTGAGAATTCATTCATCGGTTCTAACCTTTTGGCCCCACTTTTTGGAAAATATTTGGCCCACATGTACCAAAAGGCTGATTACGTGATTACGCCATCTGAGTATTCCAAAAAATTGATTCAGTCTTACGGAGTGACCACACCAATCATTGCTGTTTCAAATGGGATTGATTTGAAAAAATACGGTAAGGATCCACGTAAGGAAGAAGTTTTCCGAGACTACTTTGGTATCAAGGAAGGACAGCCAGTGGTGATTTGTGCGGGGCTTTATTTCCAACGCAAGGGAATTGAAGATTTCGTCAAGGTTGCCGAAAAGATGCCTCATGTTCGTTTCATTTGGTTAGGTAGCATCAGCAAATGGTTGATTCCTAAGAAGATTCGAGACATTGTCAATGGTAAGCATCCTGATAATGTCAGCTTCCCAGGTTATTTCAAGGGAGCCGTCTTCCAGGGAGCTATGAGTGGTGCTAATGCCTTCTTTTTTCCGTCCTATGAGGAAACCGAAGGAATCGTAGTGCTAGAGGCCTTTGCCAGTCACCAACATGTGGTTTTGCGTGATATTCCTGTTTATGAGGGCTGGGTTGATGACAAATCTGCTTCATTCGGGCATAACGTGGACGAATTTGTAGTTGCCTTGCAAGATATTATCGATGGTAAAGTGGACAAACGTGAAGAAGGTTACAAGGTTGCGGAAAGTCGCTCGATTGATGATGTCGCCCAAAAACTTGTTGAAGCCTACAAAGAAGTATTGGAGATTTAAATGCGTATCGGATTGTTTACAGATACCTATTTTCCACAGGTATCAGGTGTTGCGACCAGTATTCGCACACTGAAGACGCAGTTGGAAAAAATGGGGCATACAGTCTTTATCTTTACCACGACTGATAGAGATGTTGACCGCTATGAAGACTGGCAGATTGTCCGTATTCCTAGTGTGCCTTTCTTTGCTTTTAAGGATCGCCGAGTGGCTTATCGTGGCTTTTCTAAGGCTCTAGAAATTGCAAAACAGTACAAGCTTGATATTATTCACACGCAGACAGAGTTCTCCTTGGGGCTTCTAGGGATTGCCATTGCGCGTGAACTTAGGATTCCTGTTGTGCACACCTATCATACTCAGTATGAAGACTATGTCCGCTATATTGCCAAAGGTATGGTCATCCGTCCAAGTATGGTTAAGTACATTGTTCGTGGCTTTATGAGCGATCTGGACGGGGTTATCTGTCCGAGCGAGATTGTTTATGACCTTTTACTCAAGTACAAGATTGCTGCTGAAAAACGGGTCATTCCAACAGGCATTGAACTTGAAAAATTCCAGCGTCCAGAGATTACCGAAGAAGATGTAGCGGACTTGAGAGCCAAGCTTGGTATTGCTTTGGATGAAACCATGTTGTTGAGCTTGTCTCGTGTCTCTTATGAGAAAAATATCCAAGCAGTCCTGGCGGCTCTACCTTCGGTTTTAGAGGAAGACGATAAGGTTCGGTTAGTTGTTGCTGGCGATGGCCCTTACCTACCAGACCTGAAGTCCCAAGCCAAGAAACTTGGTATTCTGGATAAGGTGGTTTTCACAGGTATGATTGCGCCTAGTGAGACAGCGCTTTATTATAAGGCTGCTGATTTCTTCATTTCGGCATCAACCAGTGAGACTCAGGGCTTGACCTATCTGGAAGCCTTGGCTAGTGGTACCCCAATCATTGCTCACGGAAATCCTTATTTGGATAATGTGATTACAGACCAGATGTTTGGAACGCTTTATTATCATGATAATGATTTAGCTGGGGCCATTTTGGAAGCAGCCATTGCAACACCAGAAAAAGACGAAACTAAGTGGGCTGACAAGCTTTATGAAATTTCTGCGGAAAACTTTGGAAAACGTGTCTATGAGTATTACTTGGACCTTACGATTTCTAAGGATTTCCACAATGATTTGAATGGTGAAGATAGTACCATGAAGCGCTTGACGCGAATGGTAACTTATTTGCCAACTAAGGCTATTACCTTGCCTGTTAATGGCTCTGTTCGTATTCTCAAAGGATCAGCCAAACAGGTCAAGAAAATTAGAAATATCACGAAACTTTTGGATTAGGAAAGCTACCAGATTTTCCTAGTCAGATAAAATCTTAGAATTGATTAATAAAAGAGATAATTAGCTTGAAAAATTACAGTTTCATGCTATAATAACGCATAGAGACATATCAGTCATGGGAAATCTTTCAGAGAGCGTGTGGCGCTGGAAATCACGCAGAGGACATGATTGGGACTACTCGATTAACTTTTTATGCAAACATAAAACGGTGGCCACGTTAGAGCCAATCAGAGGTGTAGGACAGACTCGTTTTTTGTCGTACATGAACTAAGGTGGAACCACGTTGCGACGTCCTTTTGAGGATGTCGCTTTTTATATTATTTGGTATGCTTTACAATTTTTAGAATGTCTAGTTTAGATAGAAAAGCTTTACTTTGTGACTAAATATTTTCTCTTTGATTACTAAAAGGATTGTTTAGAACGAGGTGACACTATCTATTTAGTTGAGGAAGAATTTTATGGGGTTCAACTATGAAGCTATCAAGGCCTACCTGATTGACCACGGTGTGGATGCTAGTCTTGCTGAGACCATGCACGCTATCTATGCTACTAGGAGAATCGGTAGGTCAACTTTTGAGTATTTCCTAATTGTTTTTACAGAAACAGAGGTTTTGATTATTTCTCTTACTCTTTTAGGAAAATTAGGAGATATTATCGCCAAATTTCCTGAAGAGACGATTAAGTCTTATCAGTTTAAAAAACGCTTGTTTATTGGTTATAAACTTCGCATTTTTCTAAATGATGGCAGGGAGCTAGACTTTAATGTCAACAAGATATTGATTGGAGCGGATTGGCATAAGACGGAATTGCAAAGCATCCTAGAAACAAATTATTACAACAAAAAGATTAAATAGAAAGGAAGAAGGGGCTCATCCTTTAGGGCTCTGACATCTTAATTATGATTAACATTACTTTCCCAGATGGCGCTGTTCGTGAATTCGAATCTGGCGTTACAACTTTTGAAATTGCACAATCTATCAGCAACTCTTTGGCTAAGAAAGCTCTTGCTGGTAAATTTAACGGCAAATTGATTGACACAACTCGTGCTATCACTGAAGATGGAAGCATCGAAATCGTGACACCTGATCACGAAGACGCTCTTCCAATCTTGCGTCACTCAGCGGCTCACTTGTTTGCCCAAGCAGCTCGTCGCCTTTTCCCAGATATTCATTTGGGTGTTGGTCCAGCCATCGAAGATGGTTTCTACTACGATACTGACAATGAAGCTGGTCAAATTTCTAACGAAGACCTTCCTCGTATCGAAGAAGAAATGAAGAAAATCGTTAAAGAAAACTTCCCATCAATCCGTGAAGAAGTGACTAAAGACGAAGCGCGTGAAATCTTCAAAAATGACCCATATAAATTGGAATTGATTGAAGAGCACTCAGAAGACGAAGGTGGTTTGACTATCTACCGTCAAGGTGAGTACGTTGACCTTTGCCGTGGCCCACACGTACCATCAACTGGTCGTATCCAAGTCTTCCATCTTTTGAATGTTGCAGGTGCTTACTGGCGTGGAAATAGCGATAATGCTATGATGCAACGTATCTACGGTACAGCTTGGTTCGATAAAAAAGATCTCAAGGCTTACCTTAAACGTCTTGAAGAAGCTAAAGAACGTGACCACCGTAAACTTGGTAAAGAACTTGATTTGTTCATGATTTCTCAAGAGGTTGGTCAAGGTCTTCCATTCTGGTTGCCAAATGGTGCGACAATCCGTCGTGTCTTGGAACGCTACATTGTTGATAAGGAAGTAGCAGCAGGATACCAACACGTCTACACTCCACCAATTGCTTCTGTAGAACTTTATAAAACTTCAGGTCACTGGGATCACTACCGTGAAGATATGTTCCCAACAATGGATATGGGAGATGGTGAAGCCTTTGTTCTTCGTCCAATGAACTGTCCTCACCACATCGAAGTTTACAAACACCATGTGCATTCTTACCGCGAATTGCCTATCCGTATCGCTGAAATTGGTATGATGCACCGTTATGAAAAATCAGGTGCCCTTACAGGACTTCAACGTGTGCGTGAAATGTCACTTAATGATGGTCATACTTTCGTAACACCTGAACAAATCAAAGATGAGTTCCAACGTACGCTTCAATTGATCATCGACGTATACGAAGATTTCAACTTGACTGACTATCGTTTCCGTTTGTCATACCGCGACCCTAAAGATACTCACAAATACTTCGACAATGACGAAATGTGGGAAAATGCTCAAAGCATGTTGAAATCAGCCATGGATGACATGGAACTCGACTACTTTGAAGCAGAAGGTGAAGCTGCCTTCTACGGTCCAAAACTTGATATCCAAGTGAAGACTGCCCTTGGTAATGAAGAAACACTTTCTACTATCCAATTGGACTTCTTGCTTCCAGAACGCTTTGACCTTAAATACATCGGAGCTGATGGGGAAGAACACCGTCCAGTTATGATTCACCGTGGGGTTATTTCAACAATGGAACGCTTTACAGCTATCCTTATTGAAAACTATAAAGGAGCCTTCCCAACTTGGTTGGCACCTCAACAAGTGACTGTTATTCCAGTTTCAAATGAAGCCCACACAGATTACGCTTGGGAAGTTGCTAAACAACTTCGTGACCGTGGTATCCGTGTTGAAGTGGATGAACGTAACGAGAAAATGCAATACAAGATTCGTGCGTCTCAAACACAAAAAATCCCTTACCAATTGATTGTTGGTGATAAGGAAATGGAAGACGGAACTGTTAACGTTCGTCGCTATGGACAAAAACAAACACACACTGAAGCTGTGTCAGAATTTGTAGAAAATATCCTTGCTGATATTGCTCGCAAATCACGCCCAGATGCCGAATAAATCAGAAAGTCGGTTAGCTAAGCTAGCTGACTCTTTAGTAGGATAAAGCATGCACGTTTTTAGGAAAAGACTTTTATTTCTGCTGGGAGCAGTCCTGCTCTTGTTACTGTCTAGCTTTACTTATCACAGATTATCCTTGCAAAGAGAGAAGGCTTCTCTCAACCCTATGGGGCAAATGGTGTCTGTTAATGGCCATGACATGAGCGTCTTTGTAAAGGGGGAGGGGCCACAAACTCTAGTTTTTCTTTCTGGTGCTGGAACAGCCTCTCCCATTCTAGATTTTAAAGACTTGTATGATGGGCTTTCGAAGCAGTATAAGATAGTCGTTGTTGAAAGGGCTGGCTATGGTTACAGTGAGGACACATCTAAGTCCCGAGATGTTTCTGAGGTTCTTTCAGAGACACGACAAGCCCTAGCCAAGGCCCATGTATCAGGTCCTTATATTATCCTCTCCCATTCGATGGCCTCCTTAGAGACACTTCTGTGGCAGGAAAAATACCCTAGTGAAGTGAAAGCTATCATTGGTTTAGATTGGGCCCTACCTGAAAGTTATTCCCATTTGAAAATGCATCCCCAGATTTTACGTATGGCTCGGTGGGGAAGTCAATTAGGCCTATTAAGGTATTTACCGAGTCGCTTATATGTGCCTAATGCCAATCTAAGTAGTAGTGACCGCCGCCTCTATCAACGGATAGCCTATCGTCAAATATTGTCAAAGGCTATGTTAAATGAGAGCCTGTCTGTTAAGGAAAATGCGAAAAAGGTTACTTCTAGCATTGATTCACATATTCCAACCTTACTGATGGTCTCGAATGGTGAGGGTACAGGTTTTAGCCAGGAGGACTGGCGGCATTATGCGACTAGCTTTGCAAAGGACCAGAAAAATATCGAAGTGACTTTTTATGATTCTCCGCATTATCTTTATCACTATCAGACCAAAGAGGTGTCCGAGAAGATAGAGGAGTTCATCAAAGAGACGACTGATTAAATTTACGTATGTTATTGAGGAGAGATGTGATGCTCATTGGTTCAAAAGCCTTTCGACACTTATGGAAGAACTGGCAAAGGGACTACCAACCATTGCAAGTGCTAAAGCTATTGCTAGCTTATATAGAGATGCCAGAGGACTTATCGGGAGAGCTTGAAGAAACCCAACACCTTTTATCTTATTTCGATTCTGACTTAGCACCGCATGATTCCTTCTGGAAGGATGTCGTGAAATTGGTAGATCTGGCTTTTCCTGATGATAGTTTGTCTAAGAATGTTTCTATAGAGCGACAAATCCATCAGCTACGATACCTGATTTCTAGTCAACAGGCCCAGTATGTGCGGACGCATTATAAAAAGCCAGGGATGACAGATAAAGAAGCTTTGGCTGTCTATCTGAGATGGAAGCCTTTCACCATGTTTGATCAGGGACGTTTGCACCAGAAGGTTTCTATCTGTGATGGCAAGGCGGTTTATCCTGATGGGATTCCAAGTGTTAATTTGAAAATTCTTCTCTATAATCGGATTGAGTTTATTCTGGATAGTCAGGGGAATTTTCTCAATGAGGTCGATGCGGAGCAGGTGACTGAAAGTGGGGTGGTTAATGGTGCTAGTTTCAACTACGGTAATTTCAAGCGCCACTGGCAATTGGATGTGGAGCCGGTCCAACCACATGACCCTGATTTTCGTAATCAGATGACCAAGGGTTTTCGTTCACCCAACAAATTGAAAAAACGTTGGGGACAGCAAGCGCCTGAACAGTTTGATAAATCTTTCTACAATCCAAAAGGCATCTATGCCCAGTCTCATAGGTCTTTGGCAAATGATGTCAAACGCCAAGCCAGACTTTTTCTCGCTCTGGTTTATGGCTTTAAACCGGATCAGACCAAGCAATCAAAGGAGGTTCATATGTCTAAACAACCACAAAACAATAAGGGAACAGCAGTTCTAGGCTCACTAGTCTTTATGGCCTTATACGCCCTAGGTATTTGGCACAATGCTGTCCGAGGAAATATTCCCTTTCTCATTCTTTGGAGTGTTTTACTCCTTGTTAATGTCAGCTATTTGATTTTCCGCTTGAGAAAATAAAAAAAAGAAAGTGATATGGACCTAAATGGTAAGAAATTTAGGTCTGTATCACTTTTTTGTATATTCAATGATAACTTACCACTTGCTTTCTTCTGGGATAATAATCCAGCAAATGATGTAGAAAAGAAAGCCTGTTCCGAATAAGAAAATCGCTGCAGCCCAAATGAGGCGAATAATGACAGGGTCGATGTCAAGATATTTAGCGATACCAGAACAAACACCGGCAATGATTTTGTTGTTTGGATCTCGTCTGAGTTCTTTTTTCATATGATTTACCTCCGTATGCCTTATTATACCATAACACCTTGAAGTCTAGTATTAGCTTAAGGAAGCATGAAGTAGACGATACCCAGATATTGCAGAGCCGAAGCTAGCATGATGAAGAGGTGCCAAATCATGTGGAAGTATGGTTTTTTCTTAGCATAAAAAGCTGCCCCAACCGTGTATGACAATCCTCCGGCAAGCATAAGTCCCCAAAAGGCTGGCCCTGTCTTGGTGACGATAGCTGGAATAATGAAGATAACCAACCATCCCATCATCAGATAGAGGAAGAGGGAGAACTTTTCATTGATTTTTTTAGCAAAGATTTTGTAGAGAATGCCAAAAATGGTTGTTCCCCATTGAAGGATGATGATGCTATAGCCTAGCCAACCGCCAACCAATGAGAGGGCAACAGGGGTGTAGCTTCCAGCAATGGCGATATAAATCATGCTGTGGTCAATAATTCTTAGAACCATCTTGTGGGGTGAGTTGTAATCCATAGCATGGTAGATGGCTGAGCTCAAAAACATGAGGAATAGGCTGATAACGAAAACAGACATCCCGACAGCAGCAGTCATGCCGTAGCCGTTGTTGGCATGAACAGCAGTAATTGGCAGTAAGACCAGCATGGCCACAGCTCCGACGGCGTGTGTCACGCTGTTTGCCACTTCCTCACCAAAGCTAAGTTTTTTACTGAGTTTGAGGTTGGGAGAAGTATTAAAAGTAGCAGTATTAGACATTATTTCCTCCTTCAAGGTCGTTCAAAAGTTGATGGGTAGCTCGGTAACATTGAAGCGTCTGACAGGCTGAGAGTATGACTTGCGGAGCTTCTTGTGGAAACTGACCATTCATACAGGCTACAAAGTCATTATAGTAGCTCTTTTGACTTTCAGCATCTGTTCGTAGGATTTCTAAGGTTTTAGCAATCTCAGAAATCTCAAAGACGGTCTTTAGACTAGTGATGACAATAAGTCTAGCTACCTGAGCAGCATTATATTTTTTCTTGATGGGTTTTGCGACATGGCCGTGTTTGACATAATTATTGACCATAGAGGCGGTTAGCCCCTTGTCGTTTGGTCCCAGAGTGCTTTGGGTGACCTGGTTGACATAGAGCAAAACCTGATCCAAATAGAGTTCAATCTCTGGTAATTCTTCCCAGAGAGGGTATTGTTGTGTTGTCAAATTATAAAAACCTCTTTATCTAGTTTTCATAACTAGATTATAACATTATAGAAATTCAAGTCAAGTCAGAACTTTTGAGATATGAAAAAGATGTTGAAATAATATTTTCAACATCTTTATTTTTTATGTGATAAGGCAGAGTGATTTTTTATGCTTTTGAATCACTTCTTATGGGGTTCTGAGTTTCTCCAAAATTGCTTGTGCAGTTTCTTGGTTCATATGTTTGGCCTTGAGAAGTTCAGCCAAAACCTGAGGCATTTCTTCAGGAATAGCCCCAGCTAACAAGGCCAGAGATTTGGCTTGGAGTTTCATATGTCCTGCTTGGATTCCTGTTGAAGTCAGGGCTTTCAGAGCAGCCAGATTTTGTGCCAAACCAAGAGAGACGATGATACTGGCTAGTGTTTTAGCATCTGTATGATTAAGCAAATCATGGGCGATAGAAGCACTAGGGTTAAGTCCAATTGAACCTCCACGGGTTGCGATTGGCATGGGGAGGGTTAATTCTCCAACTAGTTCCTTAGCTTCCTGGTCATAAGTCCATGTGGACAGACCACGGTAGCTACCATCCTTGCTAGCAAAGGCATGACTACCGGCCTCAACTGCTCGCCAATCATTTCCGGTTGCGATAACTAGGGCATCGATACCATTGAAAATTCCCTTATTATGGGTAGCTGCTCGGTAAGGATCGACCTGAGCCAGTTGGCTAGCCATCTCCATTTTCTTGGCTAGGTCATGTGCCTCTTCCTTATTTCGACTGAGGAAGCGCGTGCTAAGACGACAAGTCGCTGTCACAAGACTCTCAGTGGCTAGATTTGAGAGAATAGCCATGAGGCTTTGACCTTTTGACAGGTTTTCCAACTCTGGTACCAGAGCTTCCATCATGGTGTTGACCATATTGGCTCCCATGGCTTCTTGGGTATCAACGGCTAGATAGACAATGAGGAAGTCTCCTTTCGTCTCAGTCCAGAGCTTGCGAGGGCCACCCCCACGCTTAACAATAGAAGGATGAGCCTCTTTGGCAATCTCTATAAGGTCCTGACTGGCTGCTTGAATTTTTCTTGAAGCATCATCCTTATCAGGAACGTCAAAGAGGGCAACTTGGCCAATCATCTGACGGTCATGAATCGTAGTCGTGAAACCACCAGAACGCTTAATGAGCTTGCTAGCGTAGGAAGCAGCAGCCACAACTGAAGGTTCTTCGGTAACCATGGGAACCTGATAAGTCACACCATCTACCAATACATCTGGGCAAATGGCAAAGGGAAGTGTGAATCGACCAATGACATTTTCAGCCATTTGATTGGCTGTTTCAAGGGTAAGTTGTTGGTCCTTATCCAGAAGATTTTGATTTTCCTGAGACAAAAGAGCATTCGTTTTCAAATGCTCTTTACGTTCTTGCGGTGTCTTCTTGGAAAAACCAGTCCAAAAGAGTTTTGTCATATTAATTTCCTTTATAGATACGTTGGTGTTCAGAGATTTCGGCTAAACGGAAAGCTCCGGTTTGGTAATCAGCGAAATGAGTAGAGCCTGTGTCATCCAACTGAGTCTCTTCATAGAAAAGTTTTTCATAATCAGCAACGCTTAATTGTTCACGTTTGGCAAAGGTATCTAGGCGGTCCGAACGAAGCAGGTCTTTGTAACCTTCAACCAGACGTCCTGAGAAAATTTCAGAAACAGCTCCAGAACCGTAAGAGAAGAAGCCAATCTTATCTCCAGCTTTAAGGTCTTGCGACTGTTCAAGCAAAGAAAGAAGTCCAAGATAGAGTGACCCTGTATAGATATTCCCAATTTGACGACTATAGGTAATTGAAGCATCGAAGTTGTTTGTCAGACGCTCTTTGTTCTCTGGATTCAAATCTTTTGGAATAATCTTGTTAAGTCCCTTAAGAGCTAGCTTAGGATAAGGAAGATGGAGACAAAAAGCGGCAAAATCAGCAAAGTCAGCCTGATGGCGTTCTTGATAAGCTGCCCAAGTTGTCTTCAAACTGTCAAGGTACTGCTTGGTTGAATAGATGCCTTGAACATAAGGCGTTGAACTGTAGTTTGGACGCCAGAAGTCCATGACATCACGAGTTTGAGCCACATTATCATCAGCAAGTTCCAAAATACGTGGATTCTGACTGACTAGCATAGCTACAGCACCAGCTCCCTGAGTTGACTCCCCAGAAGATCCGACACCATAGCGGGCAATATCACTAGCGATAACCAGAACTTTGCTATCTGGGTGAGTTGCCACATGCAACTTAGCATAGTTAAGTCCGGCTGTTGCAGCGTAACAAGCTTCCTTCATTTCAAAAGAACGGGCAAAAGGCTGAATACCTAAAAGACTGTGAACATAGACAGCAGCAGCCTTGGACTGGTCAATGGAAGACTCAGTAGCCACGATGACCATATCGATAGCTTTTTTGTCGTCGTCATTTAAAATATCAGCCGCCGCATCAGAGGCAAGCGTCACGATATCTTCTGTAATCGGCGTAATACTGGTTGCATCAAGCATCAGCCCCTTGCTGAATTTTTCAGGCTCCGCCCCACGGGCAAGAGCGAGATCAGCCATGTTTAGAACATATTGACTGGTCGCAAAACCAATCTTATCAATTCCAATAGACATATGATGTTTCCTTTTTTCTTCATTGTAGAGTATCCAGAAGATACTAATCTATAGTGATTTTACCATAAAAGAGCGCTTTCGCCTTGAAAAAACTTTGATAGTTAGTTATATCTCATTTTTTGATAGGAACTGGGGGATTTTACACGACTTACTTTTGCTATTCCATAGCTTATATTTCTCATTTACACCAGAATAAGGTAAAATTGAAGTGGCACTCTAGTAGTTTTCTAGCTATGTTAGAGAAGTAAAGTTGTTTCTATATATGTTGCGAGCGTTAAATGTGACATTGAATAAAGAGGAAAATCATGACAAAAGCAGACACTATTTTTAA
Source organism: Streptococcus sp. HMSC068F04 (assembly GCF_001837455.1). Taxonomy (NCBI): domain Bacteria; kingdom Bacillati; phylum Bacillota; class Bacilli; order Lactobacillales; family Streptococcaceae; genus Streptococcus; species Streptococcus sp. HMSC068F04. Next base: position 19,985 of record NZ_KV832507.1, on the reverse strand, counting down.
AGAAAATATCACTAAAATCATGGAAGAAGGCGTTTGGTCAGAGCAAGCACGTCCTAAATATAAGGATGGTACGACAGCCAATTCCAAATACATCACTGGAGCTTTTGCAGAATATGACTTGAGCAAGGGAGAGTTTCCAATTACCACTCTTCGTCCTATCGCTATCAAATCTGCTATCAAAGAAGTGTTTTGGATTTATCAAGACCAGACAAACAGCCTAGATGTCCTTGAAGACAAGTATAATGTGCATTATTGGAATGATTGGGAAGTTGAAGGCGTGCCTGCCAATAATGGGGACAAGCGTTCAATTGGTCAGCGTTATGGGGCGGTCGTTAAGAAGCACGATATCATTAACCGTTTGCTGGCTCAGTTGGAGGCTAATCCATGGAATCGTCGCAATGTCATCTCCCTTTGGGATTACGAGGCCTTCGAGGAGACAGCAGGACTTCAGCCTTGTGCTTTCCAAACCATGTTTGATGTTCGTCGTGTGGGTGAGGACATTTATTTGGACGCCACTTTGACGCAACGCTCTAACGATATGTTGGTGGCTCATCATATTAATGCCATGCAGTATGTGGCTCTTCAGATGATGATTGCCAAGCACTTTGGTTGGAAAGTTGGTAAATTCTTTTATTTCATCAACAACCTCCATATCTATGACAATCAATTTGAGCAAGCTGAAGAACTTCTCAAACGTCAGCCATCTGATTGCCAACCACGTTTAGTCCTCAATATTCCTGATGGAACTAATTTCTTTGATATCAAACCGGAAGATTTTGAATTGGTTGACTATGATCCTGTTAAGCCTCAACTCAAATTTGACTTAGCAATTTAATAAACGTTGATAATTTAAGTCCATAAAGAGCTGGCAAAGTTTTTTCCAAGCTCTTTTTCTCTTTTTTTGTTAGAATGGATTGTAAACTTAAAAAGAAAAGGAAATACTTTGTCTAAACAACTCATTGCTATTTGGGCGGAAGCTCGTAACCATGTTATTGGGAAGAATCACACCATGCCTTGGCATTTGCCTGCTGAACTGGCACATTTCAAGAAAACGACCATGGGCTCAGCAATTCTCATGGGGCGTGTGACCTTTGATGGCATGAACCGTCGTTGCCTGCCAGGACGTGAAACCTTGATTTTGACACGAGACGAGGACTTCGACTGTGAGGGTGTAACGACCGTTACGAGTGTTGAGGAAGCCCTAGCCTGGTTTGAACAGCAAGATAAGGATCTCTATATTGCTGGTGGTGCTGGTGTCTACAAGGCTTTTGATGGACATTATGATGCACTCATCAAGACAACTATTGAGGCTGATTTAGAGGGAGACACGTATTTTCCACAACTAGATATGACGGCATTTAAAGAGGTATCACACGAACGTGTGGCCAAGGATGATAAAAATGCCTACGACTTTATCATAAGTCGCTATGAAAAAGAAGGAGACTAGGTTCATGCAACGTAGTGTTTTTGGGTTATTTACTGCATTATTGGGGGTACTTTGTGTGCTCTCTGCCATTCCTGCCTTTCGCAAGAAACGTTATGGGTTAGCAGTTTTTCTCTTTTTAAATGCTTTTACCAACCTTGTCAATACTATTCACGCCTTCTATGGCACCCTATTTTAGAAAAGAGTGAGGAATAAATGGCTGGAAATCGTAATGAAGAAATGGTTTATTGTTCATTTTGTGGCAAAAACCAAGAAGAAGTAAAGAAAATTATTGCCGGCAATGGCGTCTTTATCTGTAACGAATGTGTGGCCTTGTCACAAGAAATCATTCGTGAGGAAATGGCAGAAGAAGTTTTGGCTGACTTGGCTGAAACACCAAAGCCAAAAGAACTTTTGGATATTTTGAACAATTATGTCGTGGGGCAAGACCGTGCTAAACGTGCCTTGGCGGTAGCTGTTTACAACCACTATAAACGTATCAACTTCACAGAAAGTCGTGAAGACAATGATGTTGATTTGCAAAAATCAAATATTCTCATGATTGGACCAACTGGTTCAGGGAAGACTTTCTTGGCTCAGACCTTGGCTCGTAGCTTGAATGTTCCTTTCGCGATTGCGGATGCGACATCATTGACTGAGGCAGGTTATGTGGGTGAGGACGTGGAAAATATCCTCCTCAAACTGATCCAAGCGGCAGACTTCAATATTGAACGTGCGGAACGTGGCATCATCTATGTCGACGAGATTGATAAGATTGCTAAAAAAGGTGAAAACGTATCAATCACTCGTGACGTTTCTGGTGAAGGGGTTCAACAAGCCCTCTTGAAGATTATCGAAGGAACAGTAGCTAGCGTTCCACCTCAAGGTGGTCGTAAACACCCTAACCAAGAGATGATTCAAATTGATACGAAGAATATTCTCTTTATCGTGGGTGGTGCTTTTGATGGTATCGAAGATATCGTTAAGCAACGTCTTGGTGAGAAAATCATTGGTTTTGGTCAAAATAATAAGGCGATTGATGATGACTCATCATACATGCAGGAAATTGTGGCTGAAGATATCCAAAAATTTGGTCTTATCCCTGAGTTTATCGGACGTTTGCCAGTCCTTGCGGCCCTTGAACAGTTAACGGTTGACGACTTGGTTCGTATTTTGACAGAACCTAGAAATGCCTTGGTTAAACAGTACCAAACCCTTTTGTCTTATGATGGGGTTGAACTTGAGTTTGACCAAGATGCTCTTGAAGCTATTGCAAGTAAGGCGATTGAACGTAAGACTGGTGCGCGTGGGCTTCGCTCTATCATTGAAGAAGTCATGATGGATGTCATGTTTGAAATTCCTAGCCAGGAAGATGTGACTAAGGTTCGTATTACCAAAGAAGCCGTTGACGGTACAGCTGCTCCAGTTTTGGAAACAGCGTAAGGAGGACCTATGGCTGAAGAACAAGTCCTAAATACGCACAATGCTGAGATTTTGCTCAGTGCGGCAAATAAGAGTCACTATCCCCAAGATGACCTCCCTGAGGTTGCTCTAGCAGGACGCTCGAATGTTGGTAAATCAAGCTTTATCAATACCCTTCTTGGTCGTAAAAACCTAGCACGTACTTCTGGGAAACCAGGGAAAACCCAGTTGCTTAATTTCTACAATATTGACGACAAGCTACGCTTTGTGGATGTGCCAGGTTACGGTTATGCCCGTGTGTCCAAAAAAGAACGTGCCAAATGGGGGAAAATGATTGAGGAGTACCTCGTGACTCGAGACAATCTTCGTGTGGTTGTTAGCTTGGTAGACCTCCGACATGAGCCAACTCAAGACGATATCCAAATGTATGAATTTCTTAAGTATTATGAAATTCCAGTTATCGTTGTAGCGACTAAGGCTGACAAGATTCCTCGCGGAAAATGGAACAAGCACGAATCTATTATTAAGAAAAAACTCAATTTTGATAAAAATGACCATTTCATCGTCTTTTCATCTGTCACACGTGACGGTTATGATGAAGCATGGGATACGATTTTGGCAGAATTGTAAGAAAAGCTCGGAGCAATCCGAGTTTTTTTCTTGTTGTGATAGTCTTTAACTATCTCTTTGATAGTTTCCACTTATTATCCAAGGGGATGATATTGTGATAAGCTTGTTTTATCACATATATTGGAGGAATCTATGGAAAACCTTAATTATGAAAATGAGGGTCAGTTCCAACGGAAGATGACTTCTCGACACCTCTTTATGCTATCGCTGGGTGGTGTCATTGGTACTGGTCTCTTCTTGAGTTCAGGCTATACGATAGCACAAGCAGGACCCCTTGGAGCTATCCTATCTTATCTTGTGGGTGCTATTGTTGTTTACTTGGTCATGCTTTCATTGGGTGAGTTAGCAGTTGCCATGCCAGTAACGGGGTCCTTTCACACCTATGCTACTAAATTTATCAGTCCGGGAACCGGCTTTACGGTAGCTTGGCTTTATTGGATTTGTTGGACGGTTGCCTTGGGAACAGAATTTCTGGGGGCAGCCATGCTGATGCAACGTTGGTTTCCATCGGTACCAGCCTGGATGTTCGCAGCCTTCTTTGCACTGGTGATTTTTGGGATTAATGCTCTGAGTGTGAGGTCATTTGCGGAAGCAGAATCTTTCTTCTCGTCAATAAAAGTCATTGCTATCCTGGTCTTTATCATCCTGGGTCTGGGGGCTATGTTTGGTTTGGTCAGTTTTGACGGTCACCGTGAGGCTATTATGTTCAAGCACTTGACGGCCAACGGTCTCTTTCCAAATGGTGGACTTGCCATTGTGTCAGTCATGTTGGCGGTTAACTACGCCTTTTCGGGAACAGAGTTAATCGGTATTGCAGCTGGTGAGACAGACAATCCTAAAGAGGCTGTTCCACGAGCTATTAAAACAACGATTGGACGCTTGGTTATCTTCTTTGTCTTGACCATTGTGGTCTTGGCCTCGCTTCTTCCCATGAAAGAAGCAGGAGTTTCCTCAGCACCTTTCGTTGATGTCTTTGACAAGATGGGAATTCCATTTGCGGCGGACATCATGAACTTTGTTATCTTGACAGCTATCCTTTCCGCTGGAAATTCAGGACTTTATGCGTCAAGCCGTATGCTGTGGTCTTTGGCCAATGAGGGGATGCTCAATAAAAAGCTAGTGAAAATTAATAGGCATGGTGTTCCAATGACAGCCCTTTTGATTTCTATGGCAGGAGCAGTTTTATCGCTCTTTTCAAGTATCTATGCAGCAGACACAGTTTACCTAGCTTTGGTATCGATTGCTGGATTTGCAGTTGTTGTTGTCTGGCTCTCTATTCCTATGGCACAAATCAACTTCCGTAAACAGTGGAATTTAGAGCATTCTGATGATGAGTTAGATTACAAGACACCGTTTAATCCAATTCTACCTTATATCACAATCGTTCTCTTGGCCATTTCTGTGCTTGGGATTGCCTGGGATAGTTCACAACGTGCGGGACTTTACTTCGGTATTCCTTTCATGATTTTCTGCTACCTCTATCACTACCTTCGCTTTAAAAAATGGTAAGGAGGCCTTGTATGGCAATATTTAAAGACTATCTAGAGAATAAATCTCCCCTCATTCTTCATGGGGCTTTGGGAACAGAGATGGAGAGCTTGGGTTATGATATTTCTGGCAAACTCTGGTCAGCCAAGTACCTGCTTGAAAAGCCAGAAGTTATTCAAAAAATCCACGAAACCTATGTAGCTGCTGGGGCTGACTTGATTACCACATCGTCTTATCAGGCAACCTTGCCAGGCTTGATAGATGCTGGACTTACTGAGAAAGAAGCGGTGCAGATTATTGCCTTGACAGTTCAGTTGGCAAAGGATGCACGCGATAAGGTCTGGGCAACTTTGGATGACAGTGAGAAGGCTAAGCGTCCTTATCCATTGATCTCTGGTGATGTCGGTCCTTACGCAGCCTATTTGGCCAATGGTTCTGAGTACACTGGTGATTATGGTCAGATTACCATCAAGGAACTTAAGGAGTTTCATCGCCCTCGCATTCAAATTCTCCTAGATCATGGTGTCGATTTATTGGCTTTGGAAACTATTCCTAATCATCTGGAAGCACAAGCTTTGACTGAACTTCTGGCTGAAGAATTTCCAGAAGCAGAAGCTTATATCAGTTTTACAGTCCAAGAACCAGGCACTATCAGTGATGGGACTTCTCTAGATGAGATTGCCCAGCTTGTTGGCCAGTCAGACCAAATCTTGGCTCTAGGAATCAACTGTAGTTCGCCTCTGCTCTATAATCAGGCTCTTGCTATTCTTAAAAATGCTGGAAAAGCCCTCATTACTTACCCCAACTCAGGTGAGGTTTATGATGGTAGCACGCAGACTTGGAAACCTAAGGATAAGGATGCTCTGACCTTAGTCGAACACAGCAAAGATTGGCATACTCAGTTTGGGGTGAAGATTTTAGGTGGTTGCTGCCGCACACGTCCAAATGATATTAAAGCCTTATATGCAGAGTTTAGAACCTAGTCAAATTTCTAATTATTTGTTATAATAGGAGACTGTAAGGCTATGAGCTCTACACACTATTAGTAGAAAATGAAGCCAGCGTTAAGCTGGTTTTTAAAATGAAGAGGAAAATATGACCTACGAACAAGAATTTCTAAAAGACTTCGAAGCCTGGGTTGTTACCCAAGTAAAAGTAAACGAAACGGCCTTGGCCGCTAGCAAGAAAATCTGGGAAGAAGATGGCGATGAGCGTGCACGTGATGCAAGTTATCGCTATGAAGCCAAATTGGATGCTTACAATTTCCTAATTGGCAAGTTTGCCAACTATCGTGCTGGCAAAGGTTTCCATGATATGCCAGATGGCTTGTTCGGGGAACGTCACTATTAATAGAGGATGAAAAAGAAAATGATGACAGCACTTTATGGAAAGATGTCGTCAATTAAAATAGGAGAATACTAAACATGGCTAAAGTAAAAAATAAAAAGAAAGCTTTTAAACACCGTTTGAAAAAACAAGGACTTTTCAATAATGTTAAAGCCCCTGTTCCACCAGTTGCGCCTGTTCCACCAGTGCCACCAGTAGCACCACAACCTGTTGCTGAAACTAAGACAGTTGCTAAGGAAGAAGTAGCAGCAAAAGACCTTAGTCTTGAAGCTTTTGCAGAACTTCCAGAAGTTGAAGGTCTTCGTTCAAACCTTGTAGAGACTCTTTACAATGAAGGTTTGACTTCAGCAGAGGCTTTTGCTACTGTGACTGAAGAAGAAGTTCTTGCACTCAAGGGTGTGGGACCTGCGACAGTTAAAAAATTGAAAGAAAATGGTGTCAGCTTTAAAGCTTAAGCCTAAAAAAGATCCGAGGTGTAGACTTCGGATCTTTATTCTTTGACTTGGGAAGCATTGTTTGATTAGGAGAACAAGAAAACCACTAGCTTTTTGCTAGTGGTTGATAGATCTGTATTATTTATTTGGATTTTGTTTGGTTAAATTAAGTCCAAAAGGTACCAAGTTTTCTTGATGCCTACGGATTCGCCCCATATTTTCAGTGTGGCGGAAGATAATAATCAAAGCCATGATGGTAAGGACCCCAGTGAAAATAAGGTCATAGCCATCTAGCAAGAAGTGGATGGCTGGAAACACAGCCAAGGTAATCAGTCCAACAATTGCAGCAGTGACACTAGAAAATGAGATCATGCTGGTTAGATAGAGTGTTAGGGCAAAGACCAAGAGTAGGAAGACACAGTAGAGTGGGGCGAAACCAAGAAGCACCCCGGCACTTGTCGCAACGGCCTTCCCACCTTTAAATCCAGCAAAGATTGGAAAAACATGTCCGATAATGGCAAAGAAACCAATGACTAGAGGTGAAACCTCTGTAACACCAAGCCAGATAGGAAGAAGAACAGCCAAGGTACCCTTGAACATATCCACCAAGAAGGTGATGGTACCAGCAGTCTTACCTAGAACACGAAAGGTATTGGTTGTTCCAGTATTTCCAGAGCCATGCTCACGAAGATTGATATGGAAGAATAGTTTCCCAATCCAGAGGCCGGTCTGAATGGAACCTAGCAAGTAGGCGATTAGGATTAACAATAAGATTTTCATGAGATAATTATAGCATACAGCCTAGTAATTGACAAAGTCAGTCAGCCTTAAGATATCTTTTGGACTTTCTTGATTTCTTTTGCAAATTCTTCTGAAAACTTATAAAATAATAAGGATGAAAATTTTGGAGGTCACTCTTGGCTAAAAAAGAAATTAATGTAAATAATTATAATGATGATGCCATTCAGGTACTAGAAGGGTTGGATGCGGTTCGCAAGCGCCCTGGAATGTACATTGGCTCAACAGATGGAACAGGACTTCACCACCTCGTTTGGGAGATTGTCGACAATGCGGTCGATGAAGCTCTTTCTGGTTTTGGTGATGTTATCGCTGTTACCCTAAATAAGGATGGTTCCGTTTCTGTTTCTGACTCTGGACGTGGGATGCCGACAGGTATGCATGCCATGGGTAAACCAACAGTTGAAGTTATTTTCACTGTTCTCCACGCTGGTGGTAAATTTGGACAGGGTGGTTATAAGACTTCTGGAGGTCTTCACGGTGTGGGTTCCTCAGTTGTTAATGCGCTGTCTAGTTGGCTTGAGGTAGAAATTACCCGTGACGGTAGTGTTTATCGCCAACGTTTTGAAAATGGTGGTCACCCTGTAACAGGGCTTGAAAAGATTGGTAAAGCGCCTAAGTCTAAGACAGGTACAAAAGTTACCTTTATGCCTGATGCGAGCATCTTTTCAACAACTGACTTTAAATTTAACACTATCTCAGAGCGTCTCAAAGAATCAGCCTTTCTTCTTAAGAATGTCACTATGACATTGACTGACTTGCGTGGCGAAGAAGAAGTTCGTGAAGAATTCCACTATGAAAATGGGGTTCAAGACTTCGTGTCATACCTGAATGAGGACAAGGAAACGTTGACACCAGTTATCTATATTGATGGAGATCAACAAGAATTTCACTTGGAATTAGCCCTTCAGTATAATGACGGTTACTCTGACAATATCCTTTCCTTTGTCAATAATGTCCGTACTAAGGACGGAGGCACCCACGAAACAGGCTTCAAGTCTGCCATTACCAAGGCTCTTAACGATTATGCGCGTAAGACGGGTCTTCTCAAAGAAAAGGATAAGAACCTCGAAGGGTCAGATTACCGTGAAGGTTTATCAGCAGTTATCTCGCTTTTGGTTCCTGAAGAACACCTTCAGTTTGAAGGACAAACCAAGGACAAACTGGGATCTCCTTTAGCTCGTCCGATTGTTGATAGTATTGTTTCAGAGCATTTGACTTACTTCCTTATGGAAAATGGGGATCTGGCTTCTAACTTGGTGCGTAAGGCTATCAAGGCCCGTGATGCCCGTGAAGCTGCTAGAAAAGCGCGTGATGCTAGTCGAAATGGTAAGAAAAATAAAAAAGACAAGGGGCTCTTATCAGGGAAACTGACGCCAGCCCAGTCTAAAAATGCTAAGAAAAATGAACTCTATCTAGTCGAAGGGGATTCTGCTGGTGGATCAGCCAAACAAGGCCGTGATCGTAAATTCCAGGCTATCCTGCCTCTTCGAGGTAAGGTGCTCAACACTGAGAAAGCCAAAATGGCTGACATTCTTAAAAATGAAGAAATCAATACCATGATTTACACCATTGGTGCAGGTGTTGGAGCTGATTTTAACCTTGACGATATCAACTACGACAAGATTATCATCATGACCGATGCCGATACTGATGGGGCTCACATCCAGACCTTGCTACTTACTTTCTTCTATCGTTATATGCGTCCACTGGTTGAAGCAGGACACGTTTATATCGCTTTGCCTCCTCTTTACAAGATGTCTAAAGGAAAAGGTAAGAAAGAAGTTGTCGAATATGCTTGGACGGACGGGGAACTTGAGGAACTTCGTCAAAAATTTGGTCGTGGAGCTATTCTCCAACGTTACAAGGGGCTTGGTGAGATGAATGCTGACCAGCTTTGGGAAACAACCATGGATCCAGAGACAAGAACCCTTATCCGAGTGACGATTGACGACCTAGCGCGTGCCGAACGTCGCGTCTCAGTCCTTATGGGAGATAAGGCAGCACCACGCCGTCAATGGATTGAAGATAACGTTAAATTTACCTTGGAAGAAAGTGGCGCATTTTAAGTTGCAGGCCAGAAGGGAATGTAATAAGATAGAACTAGGGAGAGCGTTTACAATCAATAGAAACTTGGGATTATAAAGAAACAAGTTGATTATTTTCTACATCGTTTATTAACTATTTGCAGTGTCATTGACTAGAAATCAATGGAGGTAGAAAAATGGATTTTAATGTTATCGATTACCTAGCTTACCATGCAGATGTAGCTATTCCGGCTATTATTCTTATGGTTATTGTTTCTGCTATATACTTATTTTTTTATGGTATACGTCCTATAAAAACACGCTTTTTGATCCTCTTTCTCTTATCTATAGTCTCCCTCATAATCTTCGTGCTGGATAACCCCCTCTATTATTATTTGGGTAGTCCATACTCAGGCTTATTATTTGTTTTTTACTACCTGATGGTCTTTTCAGTGTTTTATGTACCATTCTCACTAATAGCTTTTATAAAGAGTCTTCTACATTTAACACGCTTTCAAACCAATTATTCAATCTTATTAGCGATTAATAGTTTTTTCGCCACATTACTGGCTTTCCTCAACCTACTTTTCTTACAAGGGGCTTTGGAATTTCTCCCAAATTCATCCATGTACCTTATTTTTATCCTCCTAGCGGCAAGTGGTATTGCTCAAACTATAATAGGAAGAAAGGAAAACGAAAAAAATAAAGATTATATGGCTGAGTCAGGAAAAGACAATGTGAGGTAGACCTATGTTATCTAAGGTATTAAGTTTCATACTGTATTATCCTCAAGTAGTCCTCCCTGTTTGTGGAGTGGCAATAGCTTATTTAAGTGTTTATAAAAAGCGACCAATAAAAACACGTTTTTTGCTTCTGCCTATACTAGTAGTGGTAACCTTCCTTCTATCTTTGATAGATAATCCATTCTCAGATAGAACCTACTCGGGTTTGTTATTTGTCTTCTATAATGTGTATGTTTTTACTCCCTTAAGTGTTGCTTGTAGTATCACATCACTTTTAAAAAGTATCTATCATTATAGATTATTTCGTATCCCATTAGCTACTGTTCTCGTAATCAACGCCTCTATAATGACTTGTTTAACCCTCATAAACTTTATCTTATTCTTTGGTGAACTTTCTACTTCATTGACACTATCTTGTGTATTCTTCATTTTAATTGCGATAAGTACAATCGTTCAATTTGTGATTGGTGAAATAGAAATTAGGAAGGTTAAAACCATTCTTCTACAGTTGCAAAATCAAGGAAAGACATTGTGAGGCGTGGCAGTGAGGTAGGAAAGTTACTATTTGTCTTTCACATTATTTCAAATCATTACTTAAACTAAAAAATAAAGAGAAATCTTATGTCTAATATTCAAAACATGTCCCTTGAGGACATCATGGGGGAGCGTTTTGGACGCTACTCCAAATACATTATTCAGGAGCGTGCGCTTCCTGACATTCGTGACGGTTTGAAACCCGTTCAACGTCGTATTCTTTATTCCATGAATAAGGATGGCAATACCCATGACAAGGGCTATCGTAAATCTGCCAAATCGGTGGGTAACATTATGGGTAATTTTCACCCACATGGCGATAGTTCCATTTATGATGCCATGGTGCGTATGTCTCAGGACTGGAAGAATCGTGAAATCTTAGTTGAAATGCACGGTAACAATGGTTCTATGGACGGTGATCCACCAGCGGCTATGCGTTATACAGAGGCTCGCTTGTCAGAGATTGCTGGCTACCTTCTTCAAGATATTGATAAAAACACCGTTCCTTGGGCTTGGAACTTTGATGATACAGAGAAGGAACCAACCGTATTACCTGCCGCCTTTCCAAACCTCTTGGTTAATGGGGCTACAGGGATTTCTGCTGGTTATGCCACAGATATTCCACCGCATAATCTGTCAGAGGTCATCGATGCCGTTGTCTACATGATTGATCACCCCTCTGCTAAACTGGATAAATTGATGGAATTCTTGCCTGGTCCAGATTTCCCAACAGGGGCTATCATTCAGGGCAAGGATGAGATTCGTAAGGCCTACGAAACTGGTAAGGGCCGCGTCGTTGTACGCTCACGTACTGAAATTGAACAACTCAAAGGTGGCAAGGAACAAATCATCGTTACTGAAATTCCTTACGATGTCAATAAGGCAGTTCTTGTTAAAAAAATCGATGATGTTCGAGTCAATAACAAGGTTCCAGGTATTGCGGAAGTTCGTGATGAGTCTGACCGTACAGGGTTGCGTATTGCTATTGAACTTAAGAAGGATGCTGACAGCCAAACTATTCTTAACTACCTTTTGAAATATACGGATCTTCAGGTCAACTACAATTTCAACATGGTGGCTATTGATAATTTCACCCCACGTCAAGTTGGCTTGCAAAAGATTTTATCTAGCTACATTGCCCACCGTCGTGATATTATCGTTGCTCGTTCAAAATTTGACAAGGAAAAAGCTGAAAAACGTCTTCATATTGTCGAAGGTTTGATCCGTGTTATTTCTATTTTGGATGAGGTTATCGCTCTTATCCGAGCTTCTGAAAATAAGGCTGATGCTAAGGAAAATCTTAAGGTCAGCTATGATTTTTCAGAAGAACAAGCAGAAGCTATCGTGACCTTGCAACTTTATCGTTTGACCAATACGGATATCGTCACGCTCCAAAATGAGGAAGCCGATTTACGCGAACAAATTGCGACCTTGGCTGCTATCATTGGTGATGAGCGTACCATGTTTAATGTCATGAAACGTGAACTCCGTGATATCAAGAAGAAATTTGGTAATGACCGTCGTTCAGAGTTGCAAGCAGAAACCAAGACTATTGAAATTGATACTGCAAGTTTGATTGTTGAAGAAGAAACCTATGTCAGCATCACTCGTGGTGGCTACGTCAAACGTACCAGCCCACGTTCCTTCAATGCTTCAACGATTGACGAAGTTGGAAAACGTGATGACGATGATTTGATTCTTGTCCAGCAGGCCAAGACGACACAACACCTCTTGATGTTCACTAATCAAGCCAATGTGATTTATCGCCCAATTCATGAGTTACCAGACATTCGTTGGAAGGATTTGGGTGAACATCTATCACAAACCATCACCAATTTATCTAAGGATGAAGAAGTGCTTTACGCAGAAATCCTGGATGATTTTGAAGCTGGTACTTACTTAGCAGCCACTAAGCTTGGTCAGATTAAACGTTTCGAACGCAAGGAATTTACGCCATGGCGTACCTACAAGTCTAAGTCGGTTAAATACGCTAAACTCAAGGATGATAGTGATTTTATTGTCGCAGTCACGCCAATTCAATTGGATGATATTATGATTATCACTCAAAAAGGTTATGCCCTTCGCTTTAACGCGGACGAAGTGCCAGTAGTTGGTGCCAAGGCAGCAGGTGTTAAGGCAATCAATCTTAAGGATGATGATACCGTTCAGGCTGTTTTTGTAGCAAATACTCAAAGTTTCTACCTTCTGACACAAAGAGCTAGTCTCAAACGTGTAGCTACAGCAGATATTCCGCAGGCTAAGCGAGCTGGTCGAGGTCTCCAAGTTCTTCGTGAGCTTAAGACGAAACCACATCGTGTCTTCACTGCGGGTCCAGTCTTTACGGAAAATGCTGGTGGCGAAATAGATCTTCTAGCAACACCAGTGGAAGAGATTCCTCAGACCTTGCTTGTAACAGCAACAACAGGCGAAACGGCAGAGGTTGACTTGTCCCTTCTAAATCTTTCAGACCGTACTAGCAACGGTAGTTTCATTGAAGGATTAGCAGACAAAGAAGTCTTTTCTGCCAAGATTATTGAAAGATAAAGATAAGAAAGCTTTGTTCTCTTATTAGAGGGCAGAGTTTTTTTCTTTGATGGGCAAAATAAGTGTTTTAAAAAGAATTGTCAGAATTTTGCAACATAACCTTGAAATTTTCAATGAAAAGGACTATACTAGAAAGCACATAGTAACAGAAAAGAGGACATACATATGACAGTTGATTTAGACTGGGAAAATTTAGGATTTAATTACCGTAAACTTCCATTCCGTTATATCTCATATTACAAAGACGGTAAATGGGACGAGGGGCAATTGACTGAGGATGCGACTTTGCATATTTCAGAAGCATCTCCAGCCCTTCACTATGGTCAAGAAGCTTTTGAAGGACTCAAGGCTTACCGTACTAAAGATGGCTCTATTCAATTGTTCCGTCCAGATGAAAATGCTAAACGTTTGCAACGTACTGCGGAGCGTCTTTTGATGCCACAAGTTCCTGTTGACAAATTTGTAGATGCATGTAAACAAGTTGTACGTGCAAATGAAGAATATGTTCCACCATATGGTACAGGTGCAACACTTTATCTCCGTCCATTGTTGATTGGGGTTGGTGATATCATTGGTGTGCATCCAGCAGATGAGTATATCTTTACCATTTTTGCTATGCCAGTAGGTAACTACTTCAAAGGTGGTTTGGCTCCAACAAACTTCCTTATCCAAGATGATTATGACCGTGCTGCGCCACATGGTACAGGTGCTGCTAAAGTTGGTGGTAACTACGCAGCAAGTATGTTGCCAGGTAAGATTGCACATGACCATAACTTCTCTGATGTGATCTACCTTGATCCAGCAACTCACACTAAGATTGAAGAAGTGGGTTCTGCAAACTTCTTTGGTATCACAGCCGATAACGAATTCGTAACACCACTCAGCCCATCTATCTTGCCATCTATCACTAAGTTCTCATTGCTTTACTTGGCTGAAAATCGCTTTGGCATGAAAGCTATCCAAGGTGATGTTAAGATTTCCGAATTGGATAAATTTGTCGAAGCAGGTGCCTGTGGTACAGCTGCCGTTATCTCACCAATTGGTGGGGTACAACATGGTGATGACTTCCATGTCTTCTACTCAGAAACTGAAGTAGGTCCTGTAACACGTAAACTTTATGATGAGTTGACAGGTATCCAATTTGGTGATGTTGAAGCACCAGAAGGATGGATTGTCAAAGTTGACTAATTCTTAATAGATAAACGATTATTTTAAGGCTTGCTCTTGCAAGCTTTTTTCTTTTTCGGTAGAATTAAGAAGATACATTAAGAAAGGATGGCTCGAGCCAAGGATCGGGTATAAGTCTATGAGTAAAAAAGATAAAAAAATTGAAATCCAAATTAATGATGCTAAAGTAGTCGTCAATAAAGCAACTATTGAAGGTTTTGAACTTCTTGTTGGTAAGAAAGTCATCGGACAAATTGTGGAAATTGATGGTAAGTTTGCCGTTGTTGACAAGGAAAATGTTGTAGGTTTCCACAAAAAAATGGATGATGCAGTAGCTACCATTATTGAATCATACAATCTTAATCATTAAAATCCAAAGTAAAGGCTTGCTTTGGTCAAGAAACTGTGATATACTATTTCTTGTTCTTAAGGAGAGATAGCGAAGAGGCTAAACGCGGCGGACTGTA
>NZ_KV832507.1:0-4861 GCF_001837455.1 Streptococcus sp. HMSC068F04 | reverse complement strand
CTCCTTCGGGTTCGGGGGTTCGAATCCCTCTCTCTCCATGTCTAAGAAACTGAATCGGGATAGTCGATATCAAGTACTTAGATGTTTTTTTATAGCATTTTGCTATTGGGGTATAGCCAAGCGGTAAGGCAAGGGACTTTGACTCCCTCATGCGTTGGTTCGAATCCAGCTACCCCAGTAAAAGGTATCGGGTGCATTGGCACCGTCTATGTTAACCATTGTCTTTGCGGGTACCTTTAAAAATATATTGTTATCAAGGGCCAGAATTGGCTGGCTCTTGTTGGAGGATCTTTTTAGAATGAACGAATTTGAAGAATTGCTAAACAGTGTTAGCGAAGTTAACACAGGTGACGTTGTAACAGCTGAAGTTATCTCAGTAGATAATGATCAAGCAAATGTTGTTATCGAAGGAACTGGTATCGAAGGTGTTTTGACACGTCGTGAATTGACAAACGACCGTGACGCAAACGTTGCAGACCTTGTTAAAGTTGGTGAAACACTTGAAGTGCTTGTTCTTCGTCAAGTTGTTGGTAAAGATACTGATACTGTAACTTACCTTGTATCTAAAAAACGCTTGGAAGCTCGCAAAGCTTGGGATAAACTTGTTGGTCGTGAAGAAGAAGTTGTTACTGTTAAAGGAACACGCGCTGTTAAAGGCGGACTTTCAGTTGAATTTGAAGGTCTTCGTGGATTTATTCCAGCTTCAATGATTGATACTCGTTTTGTTCGTAACACTGAACAATTTGTAGGTCAAGAATTTGACGCTAAAATTAAAGAAGTTGATCCAGCTGAAAACCGTTTCATCCTTTCACGTCGTGAAGTTGTTGAAGCAGAAGCTGCAGAAGCTCGTAAAGAAGTCTTCTCTAAACTTGAAGTTGGTTCAATCGTAACTGGTAAAGTTGCTCGTTTGACAAGCTTCGGTGCTTTCATCGACCTTGGTGGTGTTGACGGACTTGTTCACGTGACTGAATTGTCTCACGAACGTAACGTTTCACCTAAATCAGTTGTATCTGTAGGTGATGAAGTTGAAGTTAAAGTTCTTGCTATCGACGAAGAAGCAGGACGTGTATCACTTTCACTTAAAGCAACAACACCTGGACCATGGGATGGTGTTGAACAAAAACTTGCTGCTGGTGATGTTATCGAAGGTAAAGTTAAACGTTTGACTGACTTCGGTGCTTTCGTTGAAGTATTGCCAGGTATCGATGGACTTGTTCACATCTCACAAATTTCACACAAACGTGTTGAAAATCCAAAAGATGTTCTTTCAGTAGGTCAAGATGTTACTGTTAAAGTTCTTGAAGTGAATGCTGATGCAGAACGTGTATCACTTTCAATCAAAGCTCTTGAAGAACGTCCAGCTAACGCTGAAGGCGAAAACAACGAAAAACGTCAATCACGTCCACGTCGTCCAAAACGTCAAGAAAAACGTGACTACGAACTTCCAGAAACTCAATCTGGATTCTCAATGGCGGATCTTTTCGGAGATATCGAATTGTAAGATAAAAAAAGAGGCATGGAAACATGTCTTTTTTTCTATTTTAGAGTATGCTATAATAGTATACTGTTAGCACCCTTAGTGTAATGGATATCACGTAAGATTCCGGTTCTTGAGATAGGGGTTCGATTCCCTTAGGGTGCAAAAATAAAACGTTGGAAGACTGGCTCTTTCAACGTTTTTTGCTGTAATAATCCCTTACTTTATGGCTAATAAACTATAGTAAAGAGTTTATAAAGGATAAATAAATTGATTCTGGAAATCATAGTGGAAAGCTTCATTGTTCTTAACATACGATGACAAGTATGAAGAAATTCTTGTTGATTTTATTTAATAGATGTATGAAGGTTATTAGATAGAAGTGGTGGAGTATCTTACTTGTATTTTCATGGTCTTATTTTAAGCAACTGACTAATTTTTTGCTTTTTATTAAAAAATTTGCTATAATACTCAATATCTCATATTGGGGTCGTTACGGATTCGACAGGCATTATGAGGCATATTCTGCGACTCGTGTGGCGACGTAAACGCTCAGTTAAATATAACTGCAAAAAATACTAATTCTTACGCTGTAGCAGCCTAAACACCTGCTCGCGTGACTTCTAGCAGATTGCTTATGTTTGTTTAGAGGTTTTATTGATTTATAAGCTACGTTTGACCATTGCCTAGCTGGTTGAAAAGAGATTTATAGGCTCGCAGATAGAAGGCTTGAGTTATGTGTCGTCTATCTGTTAAATGAAAGACATAACCTATGGTTGTAGACGAATATGTTGGCAGGTGTTTGGACGTGGGTTCGACTCCCACCGGCTCCATAAAAACCAGAGGCGTCAGCCTTTTATTTGTATATATAGGAATTTATTATGAAAAAACTTTTGTCTTTGACCGTTTTAGGTCTCTCACTTTTTACTCTAGCTGCTTGTGGAAAATCTTCGTCTAAGACAGAGACGAAGGGATCTTTGGATAATGAAGCCTCAAAGATTTTAACCGTTAAGCATGGGAATGTTCGCCAGAACTTTGATAAGATTACCATGGCAAATGCTTCTCAGGAATTTTCAGGAGGCTCAAATCTTGATAGCTTGAAGGGCTGGTTTGGTGAACCCTCATCAACGAGTCAGGAGCAGGCAGGAGATGCTAAGCTTGATGTTTATAATTGGCAGTATGACAATGTTGTTGTTACAGCGAAACTCTTTAACAATAGCACTGTAGTTAAGTCAATTTCAAACTTTTCTTACGTCCGTGATCCTAAAATCACACTGAAGATGTACGAAAATCTTAAAAATGGAACTAGCTATGATGATGCTGTCAAAACGCTTGGTACACCGGATGTTTATTCTATCGCTGTCTCTTCAGATGCAACAATGACACAAGCGCTTTGGTCTTCGAACCTTGTTGCTAAGAAGGGTGAAACAGGTAGCCTTACCCTTAACTTTAAAAATGGTGCCTTGGAAAACAAGTCACAAGCAAATTTGATTAATAAGTAATCGCAGTAAAAGATGCCTTTCTAAATCAATGAAGGCATTTTTTTGTTATAATAAAAGGAGCGATTAAAATTATGGAGATGTAATGACCAAAAAAAGACTATTTTTTATAGGGATAGCCGGTTTAATACTGGTATTCTTATGGCCTCTTTTAAATAACTTCATCCCCTTAATCAAGGAATGGACCAACGCTAAGCATGATCAAGCCTTTTTAAGAGAAGTTTTTAAGCAGGCTAATTTCCAAAATGCACTGATCCTTCTTAGTCTCATGATTCTGTCATCGGCTATTCCTGGAGTTTCAAGTTCTATTTTTTGTATTTTTGTTGGGCTACTCTATGGCCCTTTGCTTGCGATTCCGATGAATATTATTGGTAATACTTTTGGGAATTTAACTAGTTTTGAAATTCTGAGAAGACTTGAAAAGCCAGAGAAGTCCAAACGCATGGAGAAACTTCTAAACTATATTGAGAACTTTAAGCATCGCTTTATTGGGATTTCACTGGCCTTCTCTATTCCATTTATACCATCAGCTCTGGTCAATTATGCTTGTGTTCAAATGAATTTACCCACAAGGACGAGGATTTTGGCGACACTTATTGGAGTGACGCCAGTATCGATTGTTTATGCAGTTAGTGGAGATTTGTTGCTTAATATCCGTCCAATCCGAATGCCATTAGTGGCAGTACTTGCCATCTTGCTTTTTATCTCACTCGTCATTTACTTTATCCATTTTAGGAAGGAAAAAAATGAGCTTCATTCAAGTAACTAAAGAAGAATTTAACACCTATGAGTTTGTCCTTAGTGTTAGTCCGTTTCAAAGAGAGATTAGAAATTAAGGAGGTAAGTTGATGAAACTTGCATTATTGGGTACAGGAATGATTGTGACAGAGGTTCTTCCTGTGTTAACGACTATTGAGGGCATTGAGCTTGAAGCTATCTTGTCGACACCACGCTCACTTGATAAGGCAGAAGCCCTAGCTAAGCAATATGGTTTGTCTCAGGCGACTAGTGATTATGAGTTAATTTTGTCCAATCCAGAAGTCGATACGATTTATGTGGGAACGCCCAACCATACCCACTATGATTATGCTAAGAAAGCACTTTTGGCCGGCAAGCATGTTATCTGTGAGAAACCCTTCACCTTACATTTGAAAGAGTTTGAAGAGCTAGCTAAGCTTGCTCAAGAAAAAGAGCTTCTCTTGATGGAGGCTATTACCAATCAATATTTGGCTAATTTTACAGCGATTAAGGAAGCCTTGTCTGATATTGGAGATGTTAAGATTGTGAATATCAATTATTCTCAATATTCGTCACGTTATGACGCCTTTAAGCGAGGAGAGATTGCTCCTGCCTTCAACCCTGAAATGGGTGGGGGAGCACTTAGAGATCTTAATATCTATAATATCCATCTCCTGGTTGGCCTTTTTGGAAAGCCTCATCGTGTGGAATATCTACCTAATGTGGAGCGAGGAGTGGATACGTCAGGAATTCTAGTTTTGGACTATGGTCACTTTAAGGCTGTTGCCATTGGAGCTAAAGATTGTAGTGCGGAGATTCGTTCAACTATACAAGGTGATAAGGGCGCTATTACAATTTTTGGTGCAACCAATACTCTTCCTGAGATTGGAGTCACTCTCAATGGTCAGAAAGAGAGAGTCGTCAATCTCAATAGTCCACAACATCGTATGCATGATGAATTTGTGGCTTTTGAAAAGATGGTGGCTACTAAGGATTTTGACAGTGTTGCCAAGCAGTTGGAACATAGTCGTCAGGTTATGGAAGTTCTGGATCAAGCTTCGAAAGCTTTGTAACAAACTAAAAAACAAGCAGTGGTATTGGCCATTGCTTGTTTTGTCGGCTCTTTGTCAACTGTAGTGGGTGACGA
>NZ_KV832506.1:0-9884 GCF_001837455.1 Streptococcus sp. HMSC068F04 | reverse complement strand
AACCACCCGTTAGACGGGTGGTTATGATTGAAAAGGGAGAACTTATAATGACCTTATACCCAAATCCACTAGGTCTTCAAGACGACTAAATCTTTGTATAGTCCAAGTGGTTATTGCTGTATTTATTTTTGAAAAGAAAGGAGAAATAAGAATGCGAACTAAGGTATATGGTGAAGAGCTCAATGCTGAAAGCTTAGAAAATGTTACAGGGGGTGGTTTTGTATCTAAACCTCAAACCTTACCTGAACGATTGGGTTGGAACAAATGGTGGTTGAAAAGAAGACCTCCTTATGGCGATTAGAAGTTACCATGAACACCAGATATGGGAAAGAGGAGTATGGATAAACAGAAGAATAATCTTATTAGAAGTTTAAGCATTGTTATCGTGATCGTCTGGCTATTTATTGTGATGATAAATGCTACGTTAAGTTTCACCGAAGGCGTTGCCTTTATTGACCATTGTCTCGTCTGGTCAACACTTTCGCTAGCTTTTTCTTTGTTTGCGCTTAGGGTAGCGGGGAAGGATAAGGAGAAATGATTTTCTCTGTTGATTACTATAGTCTTAGGTTGAGTTTATTGCTTAGCCTTTTCTTTTTGTCTTTAATCTTATGGAATGGTGACATTTATGTCACTATTTTTTATTTCGTTAAGCTCTTATAATGAAGTCATAGCTTGGACTTAGTGGCTAAAATATTAATATAAATAGAAAAAGGAGAGGAACATGGTAATTAGTGTCATGGTACCATTGCTTTTGTTAATTGGTAAAAAGTAAGATGTAACACAGTAAACAAATAAGGAGAATACATGAAGAAAATACAATTTATTTTGATGGCGAGTTTTGTTTTAGGTACTTGCCAGTTGGCGGTGCTTAGTGGAGCAGCGGATGAGTTAGATGTTAAGGAATCTACAGTCGAATTATCCAATAATTCTGTTGAGAATGGTGAAGTAGAGAATGTGGAAGTTTCTTCTGAAACAGTTTCTCAACAGGTAGCTGAGAAAGTTGAATCTATTAGTGAGACAAAGGAAAATTCGCTTCCTCAATCATCACAGACAGGAGTAGTTGAGACAGAAGTAAGGTCCGAAGAGGTCTCGGTTGAAACTTATGAAAAAAATCTTGAAAACCTGAAGCCAGTCTCTTATAGTGATGTCACAAATATGTTGACTGAAGATGGCGGAGACCATATCCTTTATGTTGGCCGGCCAACCTGCTACTATTGTCGTCAAAATTCTCCGGTTTTGAAGGATTTCAATACCCTGATTGATGGTCAGCTTCTTTATTACAATACAGATTCAGATCAGTTGGACCGTGAGTCTCGTAAAATACTATTTGATAAGCTAGGAATTCCAGGGACTCCAAGTGTCATTCGTCTCAAAAATGGTCAATTGGTTTCTGGCTATCTTGGCAGTGCTCCAGATGCCCAAGCTATTTATCAGGCTGTTTTCAAGGAAGAAACTGAGAAAACAGAGACACCAGAGGGAAAAGAAGTAGTAGAGAAGGTGGAAAATCCCTTACCTGAGTCCCCTTCTGAAGATACTATCAAGGATAGTGATAAGGATGTAATTAATCATACTGAAGGGTCTGTTACTAGCCTAATGTCTCAAATTAAGCAAGTTTTTAGGAATCTAACAAATCTGCTTATAAGTCTTTTAGGGAAATTTATCTAACAGACTATTTTCTAAGTTGGAGAAATAAAAGAATTTATCAAATATGGTTTCCTCTTTGCTTGTCTTGTTTGTAAAAAATACCTTGACAGCCTTTGTAACGGCCTATTTTGGTGTGACAGGAATGACTTTCTTCACGCTCTATTTGGCTAGTTTAGGGGATACCATGACTAAGCTGATGACTTATGTGCCATTTAGTTTTATGCGAGCAGTCTTTACTAGCGGTCAACAGTTCTTCAGTCTTCGCGAAGCCCTTGTTTTGTTTGCTTGGACTTTGGTTTTGCTCCTCTTTGCGCCAACTATCTACGAAAAGCGAGCCTTTGTATAATGCTAATAAAGTCAGAGTTTCATCTGGCTTTTTCTTTATGACATCAAAAAAACAATCTAAAATGTCAATTTAATCCTTTAAAGTCTGAAAATTTGGTATAATTAACCTAAAATACCAAAGGAGTAATTCATAATGCAACGTAGACTTGAACGATTTGATGCCAAACTTTCCCAATCAGGCCTTGATGCCTTGTTGGTGACAGGACAAAAAAATATCTATTATTTAACAGATTTCTGGGGGACAAATGCGACTGTCTTCATTACTAAGAATCGTCGCCTCTTCTTAACGGATTCACGTTATACCCTCATTGCCAAACAATCTGTGCATGGCTTTGATATTATCGAAAGTAAGGATCCACTTAAGGATATTGTTAAAATTATCGAGGCTGATAACCTTGAAACAATCGGTTTTGATAATCAGGTGTCATTTGCTTACTACCAAGGTCTTCAAGCGATTTTTGAAGGCTACACTTTGTCACCACAAAGCAACTTCATGGAAGAGTTGCGTATGATCAAGGACGAAAAAGAATTGGCAACTATCCGTAAGGCTTGTTCTATCTCAGACCGTGCCTTTACAGATGTGCTTGATTTCATTAAACCAGGTCAAACAACAGAGCTACAAGTAGCAAACTTCTTAGATTTCCGTATGCGCGAGTACGGAGCTTCAGGGATTTCCTTTGAGTCTATCATTGCTTCAGGCTACCGTTCAGCTATGCCTCACGGGGTTGCTTCAGAAAAGGTTATTCAATCTGGTGAGACCTTGACTATGGACTTTGGTTGTTACTACAACCACTACGTTAGCGATATGACTCGTACTATCCATATTGGTGACACTACTGATGAGGAGCGTGAAATTTATGATATCGTTCTACGTTCTAATCAGGCCTTGATTGACGCGGCTAAGGCTGGCATGACACGTCGTGACTATGATAAGGTTGCGCGTGATGTTATTGTCGAAGCGGGGTACGGTGATTACTTTACACATGGTATTGGACACGGTATTGGTCTTGATATTCACGAGATTCCTTACTTTGGTAATTCTGATGAAACCATCGAAGCTGGTATGGTCTTGACGGACGAGCCAGGTGTTTATTTGGCTGATAAATATGGTGTTCGTATCGAAGATGACATCATTATTACAGAGAATGGTTGTGAATTGATTACCCTTGCGCCTAAGGAATTGATTGTTCTCTAAGATTTGGAGGAATACTTTATGCCAAACCGTTTATCTTGGCAAGATTATTTTATGGCTAATGCAGAGCTGATTTCTAAGCGTTCTACGTGTGATCGTGCCTTTGTTGGGGCTGTTTTAGTCAAGGACAAGCGTATTATCGCTACAGGTTATAATGGCGGAGTTTCTGAGACTGATAACTGTAACGAAGTAGGCCACTATATGGAAGATGGTCATTGTATTCGTACGGTACACGCAGAGATGAATGCCCTTATTCAATGTGCCAAAGAGGGGATTTCTACCAAAAATACAGAGATTTATGTGACTCATTTTCCTTGTATCAACTGCACCAAAGCTCTCTTGCAAGCTGGTATTGTTAAGATTACATACAAGGCCAATTATAGGCCCCATCCCTTTGCGATTGAGTTGATGGAACAAAAGGGTGTTTCTTATTTGCAACATGATGTTCCAGAGGTTCACTTAGGAATGGATGACTAGTTTGTTCTTTG
Organism: Streptococcus sp. HMSC068F04; assembly: GCF_001837455.1. Taxonomy (NCBI): domain Bacteria; kingdom Bacillati; phylum Bacillota; class Bacilli; order Lactobacillales; family Streptococcaceae; genus Streptococcus; species Streptococcus sp. HMSC068F04. Next base: position 6,215 of record NZ_KV832506.1, on the reverse strand, counting down.
AAAAAAGCCTGAGGATTGGGCTTGAATCTATAAAACATTTGAGCCATGCTGTCATTTATGGTAGAATAAACTGATAATAATTTTTTACAAAGAGGTATTTAATAATGATTGAAGCAAGTAAACTCCGTGCGGGTATGACTTTCGTAACTAACGATGGCAAATTGATCAAAGTTCTTGAAGCTAGCCACCACAAACCTGGTAAAGGTAACACAATCATGCGTATGAAATTGCGTGATGTTCGTTCAGGTTCAACTTTTGATACTAGCTATCGTCCAGAAGAAAAATTTGAACAAGCAATCATCGAAACAGTACCAGCGCAATACTTGTACCAAATGGATGATACTGCATACTTCATGAACACTGAAACATATGACCAATATGAAATCCCAGTAGCCAACGTTCAAGAAGAATTGAAATTTATCCTTGAAAACTCAGATGTAAAAATCCAATTCTACGGAACAGAAGTTATTGGTGTTCAAGTGCCAACAACTGTTGAATTGACTGTTACTGAAACACAACCATCAATCAAAGGTGCAACAGTTACAGGTTCAGGTAAACCTGCAACACTTGAAACTGGTCTTGTGGTTAACGTTCCAGACTTTATCGAAGCTGGTCAAAAATTGGTTATCAACACAGCTGAAGGTACTTACGTATCACGTGCCTAAGCCCGACTAAGTCTTTCAAACCACTGGTTTGAAGGCTTTATTTTCCAAACTAACGGAAAGGAAACATGCGATGACTACAGAAAATATCGGTGAAATTGTAATTGCCCCTCGCGTGCTCGAAGTGATTACAGGTATCGCTGCAACTAAAGTGGAAGGTGTTTACGCCCTTCAAAATAAAAATGTTACGGATAGTCTCAGCAAAACAAGCTTGGGACGTGGTGTTTACCTCCGAACAGAAGAAGATGGTACTGTAAATGCTGATATCTACGTCTCACTTCAGTATGGGGTTAACGTACCAGCGGTTTCAATTGAAATTCAAAAGGCTGTTAAAGCAGCTGTCTATGATATGGCAGAAGTGGCAATTTCAGAAGTCAATGTTCACGTTGAATCTATTGTTACTGAAAAGTCACAAAAACCAGACTTGGCTGAATTGTTTAACGAGGATTTTTTGAATGACTAATATCTTTAAAGATTCACGTCGTGACCTTCGTGAGCGTGCTTTTCAAACGCTTTTTGCCCTTGAATTTGGTGGAGAAGCTCTGGAACAAGCACATTTCGCTTACACTTATGACAAGCCAATTGACGAAGAAACTGAAGTTGATGTACCAGCCTTTCTTCTTAGCCTAGTAACAGGTGTCCGTGAAGAGTTGGCCCAACTTGATAGTCAAATTGAAGAAAAGTTGAAAGAGGGTTGGAGCCTCTCACGTTTGATTGTGACAGATCGTACTCTCCTTCGTTTGGGACTTTATGAAATCACGTCATTTGAAGAAACACCAGGACGTGTAGCTATTAACGAAATCATTGAAATCGCTAAAAAATATTCTGATGAAACATCTGCTAAGTTCATTAATGGTGTACTTAGTCAGTTTGTGACAGATGAAGCATAAGCAAAAGAAGTTGAACGTTGTTTCAACTTCTTTTTTTCTACAAATGTAACAAGAAAAAGTCGCAAGCGGAGATTTCTTGCGACTTTCATTTATATACTGCCACCAGCAATCAGACTCACTGGAAGTACATAATCACGATTAACTGTTTTGCCTTTAATTTTCTTGAGAAGAATTTCGACACAAAGCTTAGCAATTTCATCCAAAGGTTGTTGGATAGTTGCTAACTCTGGGTAGAAGTGACGGATAAAGGCGGTACCGTCATAACCGATGATTTTTAGGTCATCTGGGATAGAAAGTCCCAATTGTCTAGCTATCTTCATAACCAAGATAGCTGTTAAATCGTCCGAAACAAAGATGCCATCTGGTTTTTCACGAGAGATAATAGATTTGATTTCTAATTCTCGTCGCATGAGAGACAAATCGTTTGGAACAGGACAAATAATACCTTTCTTGTCCAATTCATAATTAAAACCTAGTTGACGAAGTCCTGTTGGAGAATCCGAATTATCATAGCCTGTAATCATGACAATGCGTTGACAGCCAGCCTTGACCATAGCTCTTGCGGCTAACTTGCCACCTTCAAAGTTGTCAGACGAAACAATGGGAATCTTTGGAGCGAGATTACGGTCGAAGGCAACGATGGGAGCTTCAACCTTCTCATAATCCTCAATACCAAGATTGTGACTAGACGAGATGATGCCGTCACATTGGTTGGCGGCAAGCATCTCCAAATAGTCTCTCTCCTTGTTAGGATCATGCTCACTATTACAAATAATGGTTTTATAGCCTTGCTTAAAGAGTTCATCCTCAAGACGTTCAATAAGTTCGGCATAAAATATATTGGAAATATTTGGGAAAATCAAGCCAACGAGTTTGGCCGACTTTCCTTGAAGACCTCGAGCTAAATTATTTGGTTTATAGTTGAGTTCTTGCATAGCAGCGTGAACTTTGTCAATGGTCTTCTGTGAGAGGTAGCCCTTTTTGTTTATGACGCGAGAAACTGTGGTTGGGCTCACACCAGCCAGTTCGGCAACGTCAGTAAGCTTTGCGACCATAAATCACCTTAGTATTTCAAGTCGAAGTAGTGCCCAGAAACGTTTCCTGATGTTACTTTGATACCAGTTTGTTCTGCACTTGGGAAAACACGACTAGTGAAGACTTTCTCACCTTTGTTGAAGTAAATTTCAACGATTGAGTTATCTACAAAGATGTTTGCTGTTGCAGCTTGACCGGCATCAAGTGTACATTCACGACTTGTTCCAAAGTCAGTAGCATATTGTTCACCAGCTTTAGAACGGTCAAGGATAACTTTTCCGTTTTCAGTATCAACTGTAAGTGACAAGCCATTCCCTTCTTGGTCTGCGAAGAGGACAAGTTCTGTTTGAGTGTTAGCTTCAAAGTTAAGTTCAAGCTCGTAAGTGTTAGTTGTTGCCGTTTTTTCAGAGAAATCTTCTTGGCTAGCACGTAAGCTTGTAATGGCTTCGACTGGATATTGGTAGAGTTTGCCATCTTTAATAGACAATTCTTTAACCAAGCTCATAGCCCCTTGGTAGTCGTATTTGTCAGTTGGATAGTCCACATCTGGAAGACCGATCCAGCTGACAATAAGGGCACGACCATCTGGAGTATTAAAGCCTTGAGTTGCATATGCTTCAAATCCGTAGTCCAAGTTGATAATTGGTGTGCCATCAACGAGGGCAGGTTTTTCTGTGTCGAAATCTTGGAAAATCTTATAAGTGTTAGGGTAGATGTTACCGTAGTCAAGTTCAGCTTTATCGAGACCTTGTGGGCTATAAAGAAGAACAGGTTTGCCATCTACAAAGACAAGGTTAGGACACTCAATCATGTACTCTGACCCAGTGCCACCAAAGTCAAGATTACCAACCTCAACCCAGTTTTCGACATCATTGTCTACTGCCTTGTAAAGTTTGATATAACCTTGTTTATCGTGGTTTTGAGCACCTACGATAGCGTAGAATTGTCCCTTGTAATCGAAGATTTGAGGGTCACGGAAGTGCCCAGTAGCGTCAGCAGGTTGTTTGATAAGAACCTTGTCGAATTTTTCGATTTTGCCGTCTTTATCCATCCAAGCGCCGATTTGACGTGGGTCACGAATCCAGTTTTCATCACGAACGTTCCCAGTATAGAAGATAAAGAGTTTATCACCGATTTGATAAGCAGAACCTGAGTAGGCACCGTGGCTATCATTTTCATGGTCTGGCAAGAGTTTGACACCAGTTTCTGTAAAGTGAACCAAATCTTCAGTTTCAGTATGCACCCATTGTTTCAAACCATGAGCAGCTCCAAATGGCCAACTTTGGTAGAAAAGTTGGAACTTACCATTAAAGTAAGAAAAACCGTTTGGATCATTAAGAAGCCCTGTTTCTGGTTCGATATGGTAACTTGCACGCCAAGGTGATTTAGCGACATTTTCTCTAATCTTTGTTTTTTCTTCGTCTGTCCAATCTGCGTATGGACGGTAACGAACTTCTGTTGGTAGATTCATATTTAGTAATCTCCTAATCTATTTGTTAATAATATAGTAAACGTTTTACCTATAAAAATCAACGATTTATAACAAAAAATAAAAAAATATGCTAAACGGTTGACATATGGCAGAAAGATGCTAAAATAGTTATCGTAAAGAAAAGCTAAACGCTTTCATACCAAATTTTATTAAGGAGAATTTTGCAAATGGATAACAAACAAATTGCAAAAGAAGTCATCAATGCCCTCGGTGGACGTGAAAACGTCAACAGTGTTGCTCACTGTGCGACTCGTCTACGTGTGATGGTCAAAGATGAAAACAAAATCAATAAAGAAAAGGCTGAGAACATTGAAAAAGTTCAAGGTGCTTTCTTTAACTCAGGTCAATACCAAATGATTTTTGGTACAGGTACTGTTAACAAGATTTACGACGAAGTCGTTGCTCAAGGTCTTCCAACAGCATCTAAAGACGAACAAAAAGCAGAAGCTGCTAAACAAGGGAACTGGTTCCAACGTGCTATCCGTTCATTCGGTGACGTTTTCGTTCCATTGCTTCCAGCAATCGTAGCGACTGGTCTTTTCATGGGTATCCGTGGAGCAATCAATAACGATACAGTTCTTGGTTTGTTCGGTACAACATCAAAAGCTTTTGCTGCTACTGATTTCTATACTTACACAGTTGTATTGACAGATACAGCCTTCGCCTTCTTCCCAGCCTTGATTTGTTGGTCAGCCTTTAACGTATTTGGTGGTTCACCACTCCTTGGTTTGGTTCTTGGTTTGATGATGGTTAACAACGCCCTTCCTAACGCTTGGGATGTTGCATCAGGTGCTGCTAAACCAATTTACTTCTTTGATTTTATTCCAGTAGTAGGTTACCAAAACTCAGTGCTTCCAGCCTTCTTCGTAGGTTTGCTTGGTGCTAAGTTCGAGCAATGGGTTCGTAAATGGGTTCCAGACGTTCTTGACCTTCTCTTGCGTCCACTTATCGTCTTCGCAGTAATGTCAGCTTTGGCCCTCTTTATCATTGGTCCTGTCTTCCATACTGTTGAAAGCTATGTTCTTGCTGCTACAGAATGGATTCTTAACTTGCCATTTGGTCTTGCTGGTCTTGTTCTTGGTGGAGTTCACCAAGTTATCGTCGTTACAGGGGTTCACCACGTCTTTAACTTGCTTGAAGCTAACCTCATTGCTAATACTGGTAAAGACCCACTTAACGCTATCATCACAGCTGCTATGACTGCCCAAGCTGGTGCGACACTTGCAGTGGGTGTTAAAACTAAAGATGCTAAATTGAAAGCACTTGCTTTCCCTGCAACTCTTTCAGCGGTACTTGGTATCACTGAACCAGCTATCTTCGGGGTTAACCTTCGTTTCGGTAAACCATTTATCATGGGTCTTATCGCCGGTGCTGCTGGTGGTTGGTTGGCATCAATCCTTAACCTTGCTGGTACAGGATTTGGTGTAACAATCGTTCCTGGTACACTTCTTTACCTTAACGGTCAAGTACTTAAGTATGTTCTTATGGTACTTGTCACTCTTGCTCTTGGTTTCGCTCTTACTTGGATCTTCGGTTACAAAGAGGAAGAAGTTGAAGCTCAAAAAGAAGTTGTTGCTGAAGATATTGCATCAGCAGAATCAGCTCCAGTTGCATTGCAAGCTGAAACAATCGCTGCACCACTTAAAGGTGAAGTTGTAGCTTTGGAAAATGTTAATGACCCAGTCTTCTCTTCAGGAGCTATGGGTAAGGGTGCCGCTATCAAACCTTCAGGTAACCAAGTAGTCGCACCATTTGATGGTGAAGTGCAAATCGCCTTCCCAACAGGTCACGCTTACGGTCTTAAATCTGATAAAGGTGCTGAAGTGCTTATCCACATCGGTATCGACACTGTCTCACTTGACGGTAAAGGATTTGATGCTAAAGTTCAAGCAAATCAACGCATTAAAAAAGGTGATGTCTTGGCTACCTTCGATAGCTCAGTAATCACTGAAGCAGGTCTTGACGATACAACTATGGTTATCGTTACAAACACTGCAGACTTCGAAGATGTTTCATCAGTAGCGACTGGTTCAGTTGCTGAAGGTGCAAACTTCATCGCAGTTAAATAATAAGCTAAAAAAGTCGAAGCCAATTCGGCTTTTTTAGTTTTGTGACTTTAATTCCGTTTCGCTCCGA
>NZ_KV832505.1:16367-24526 GCF_001837455.1 Streptococcus sp. HMSC068F04 | reverse complement strand
TTTTACCCACTACAGAAATTATAGAGCCCCATTCTTTCATAGTGAAAGAGTGGTTTTTTTGTGTCTCAATCCCACCAAAAAAGACCAGTGTGCACACACCAGTCTTTTCTGATAGATTTCCATCAGTATTGTAAGTTCGTTAAAATATTAGAGGATGGAAATAGTTATGAAAAAAAGTATCTTGTAGGTTGCTTAGTCCTACAAGGGTTATTATAACAAACTCATCTCAGTCTAAACAAGGTTAGAAAAATTAGAATTCAACACCACGAACATTACTAGTTTTTAATAATCCAAGTCTATAACAGCTAAAAAACAGACAAAAAACGCCAGCATTAGACTGACGGTATTTGTTTAGTTTAATCCTAATGTCAACTAATCAAAGGCACCACCCAATTGACCCAGGCCCAGGAAATAGGCATAACCAGAATCATGGCTGGAATCATATCTGCTGTTGGGAATTGACGCAGTTTCATAATACGAAAACCTGTCGCAATCATGAGGAAGCCCCCGCAAGCCTTAAAGTCTCCAATCATGGCTTTTGTTGTTAGAGGGAGAATGAAACCAGCACTCACAAAGAGGAGGAAGAAAACGATAAATTGTGGAATGGCAATCATGGAGACGATGTAGCCTAGACTACAAGAGAAAATCATGGCCGTAAAGAAATCTAGGATAGATTTGGAAATCAAGATGGAAGCATCACCTGTCATCCCAGACTCAAGGCTCCCGTAAATTCCTGTACCACTCGCACAAAAAAGGACGATAACTGTCAAGAGCTGTGCATAAAACTCATCGTGAGCTAACCCTGTTTGTTTGCTTGGCGTAATCTTGGACAAGCCTTTTTCCATAAGTCCAGCCCCCTTGTTGATGAGGTTTCCAAACTTTAGGGCTAGTCCAATGATGGTACCGATAACCACCGCGAAGATAACCGCAGGCATGTTAACCATATTCATAATAGCACTAATCCCCATAACCATAGAGGCTAGGCCAAAGATAAGGTTAAGATTGTCCTTGAAATCATCTCTGAGATAGTCTCCAAAGAGACCTCCAGCGATTCCTCCTAAAATAATAGATAGCGAGTTGATGATAATTCCAGTTGGCACTTGTGATTTTCCTCCTATTTGTTTTAAATACTATAAGTTTAGCATTATCAAAGACCGAATGCAAAATTGTCTTGTTTTTACAAACGTTTTCTTGAAATTGTACCTTTGAAATGATACAATAAATGAGAAGGTAACGAAATAGCCTTATCTAAATCTATTGCCGATATTATTAGAGTATTGTTCATAAAAAAAAACAAGGTAATAACTCTAATTTATAATCTAATATAAAGTGTAAAATGAGACTATTGTTAAATAGATTCTCAAGAAAGGATAAAAGATGATTCGTTTTGAACACGTAACGAAACGTTATGAAGATAAAAATGCTCTCTCAGATCTTAACCTCGAGATTCGAGATGGGGAGATTTTTGGGCTGATTGGTCACAATGGAGCTGGTAAGACCACGACCATTTCCATTTTGACGTCTATCATTGAAGCTAGCTACGGTGAAGTTTACGTCGATGATATGGCCCTCAGTCAACATCGTGATGCTATCAAGAAAAAAATCGCTTATGTGCCAGATTCACCGGACCTATTCCTAAATTTGACGGCCAATGACTATTGGTACTTCTTGACACGTATCTATGATTTGGAAGCTAGTCAGGTTGAGGAACGTTTGATTGATCTCATGGCTACCTTTGACCTAACGGAAAGTCGCTATAACCTTATTTCTTCCTTCTCTCACGGTATGCGTCAGAAGGTTGTTGTCATCGGTGCCCTTTTGGTTAATCCACAGATTTGGGTTTTGGATGAGCCTCTGACTGGTCTGGATCCACAGGCGTCTTATGATTTGAAGGAAGCCATGCGTCATCATGCCAAGGAAGGTAATAGTGTCCTTTTCTCAACCCACGTTTTAAGTGTAGCTGAGCAGCTCTGTGATCGTATTGCTATTTTGAAGAAAGGAAAACTTATCTTCCAAGGGTCTCTAGCTGAACTGAAGTCTCAGTACCCTGACAAGGATTTGGAAACTATTTATCTGGAAATGGCTGGACGTAAGATTGAGGAGGTATAGTCATGAACTGGAACCATGTTTGGGAGCTTTTTAAAATCAATCTCCTCTACGCTAATCCTCAAGCAGTAACTAACCTACAGAAACGTCAGGAGAAAAAGAAAAAAGCCAATTTCTCCATCGTTAATGCCATGCTTAGACAACAACTCTTGATTCTAGTTGTTTTTACGGTTGTCTATAGCTATCTTTTTGTAGGTGTCGATTATAAGGCCAATCCTGGAGTCTTAACCCTATATCTCTTGACATTTTCAATCATGGGGCTTCTCCAGACCTTCACGGCTCTTTATAGTACCTTTTATGACAGTAAGGATAGCAAGGCTTATCTGCCTCTTCCCTTGAAGCCAGCGGAAGTTTTTTTGGCCAAGACCTTGTCAGGTTCTATGGTCGGGATGACCTTCATGGTGCCTATCCTTAGTCTTCTTATCCTAGCTTACTGGCAATTTATTGGCCCATTGGGGATAGTCGTCGGGCTTCTGACCTTTATCGTTTCTCTCTTTATCAATCTCGTTTTTTCAGTGATTCTGTCTAATAGTATTGGAACGCTGATTGTTCGCAGTTCTCATAAAAAGCTCTATTCAACCATTTTGATGACCCTGTCAACCCTATTGATTATGTTCCCTATTATGATGGTTGGTTTTATTAAAGGCTATGTTGATGGTGCTGGACAAGCCAATTTTCCCTTGCTTCCTTATCTAAGAGGTTACTATGATGTCGTAGCTGCCCCTCTATCTCCAGAGGCCCTGCTAAATTTCTATCTTCCTCTTATCTTAGTGCTTATCTTGGGCTTTTGGTTTTATAAGGTCAGAATGCCTCGTTATTTCCACGAAGCCATTTATAACCAAAAGGCTAGAAAGCCTCAGGCCAAAGCTGTTACTCGAAGCCAAAGACAGGTCTTGATTCGCCATCATTTATCTACTTTGGGAAATTCAACCCTCATTATCAATACCTATGTGGTACCAGTATTATATATGATCATGCTGGGTGGAGGTGCGTTCTTTTTGAAAGATTTAGGTCCAGACTATTTCGGGCTCATGCTTTTAGTCGGAATTGCCTTTGGTTTCTTTTCAGCGCAACCAACAAGTTTTCTTGGGGTGGCAACTTCCTTAGAGGGAACAAACTTTGACTTTATCCGTAGCCTGCCAATCAATACGGGTGACTATCTTCGTCAAAAGTTTTGGATTTTCTATGGCTTGCAAGTCGGTGTATCCCTCTTACTAGGAGGACTTGGTTTAATATTCCTTGCACATCTCCATCCTATTTTGGTGGCAAGTTTCGCTCTTGGTTTTCTCGTAACAACCTATCTTGTAGGTGGCTATTTCTTTGAACGTGACCTTAAATTATTGGAAGTGAATTGGCAGGAAGTCACTCAGCTCTTCAATCGGGGTGGCGGACAGTGGCTCTATATGGGTATCTTTATTCTTACAATTTTCATCGCTGCCTTGCTAGGAGGTATTGTCTTCTTTGCAAGTAAGTTCTGGATTGCCCTAGTAGTCAACGCTATAGTATCTGGGCTTATAGCTTTAATTGCCCTAATCGTTTATCTCTTTGTTGATCGCAGACGTTGGAAACGTATTAGAGCCATGTTTTTTGCCTAGAACAAACTGTTTAAAGAGTCTCTCCGATAGGAGGGATTCTTTTTTACTGAAAATCCTTAATATGTAAACTTATGCATTATATATGTTAAAATACCTGAATTTAGTGTATAATCATAAATATGAAACGAAATTTTGACTCAGTAAAACGCCTGGTTATCAAAATCGGGACTAGCTCTCTGGTTTTACCATCAGGGAAAATTAATCTTGAAAAAATTGATCAATTAGCTTTTGTTATTTCTAGCCTACATAATAAAGGAATTGAGGTTGTTCTCGTATCCTCTGGTGCCATGGGCTTTGGTCTCAATGTGCTAGATCTTGAGAAACGCCCAGCAGAGGTTGGTAAGCAACAGGCTGTCTCAAGTGTAGGGCAGGTGGCCATGATGAGCCTTTATTCTCAGGTATTTTCACATTACCAAACTAAGGTATCTCAGCTGCTTTTGACGCGTGATGTGGTCGAGTATCCCGAGAGTTTGGCCAATGCCATCAATGCCTTTGAAAGCCTCTTTGAACTGGGAGTTGTTCCGGTTGTTAATGAAAATGACGCTGTCAGCGTAGATGAGATGGATCATGCGACTAAGTTTGGGGACAACGACCGCTTGTCAGCTATCGTAGCTAAGATTGTTGGTGCTGACCTACTCATTATGTTGTCAGATATTGATGGGCTCTTCGATAAGAACCCAAATGTCTATGAGGATGCCACCCTTCGTAGCTATGTCCCAGAGATTACAGAGGAAATTATAGCCTCAGCTGGTGGTGCCGGTAGTAAATTTGGTACAGGTGGTATGATGAGTAAGATTAAGTCAGCTCAGATGGTTTTTGAAAATCAAAGCCAAATGGTTTTGATGAATGGTGAAAATCCACGTGACATTCTTCGTGTCCTAGAAGGAGCCAAGATTGGTACACTCTTTAAACAGGAGGACTAAGATGACATATATCGATACATTGGGCCAACAGGCCAAGGTGGCAGGTCGTCGGATTGCTAAATTGTCAACAGCAGCTAAAAACGACCTTTTAAATCAGGTAGCTAAAGCTCTAGTAGCTGAGAGTGCCTATATTATCACTGAAAATGCTAAGGATATGGCCAATGCCAAGGAAAATGGTATTTCAGAGATTATGCAAGACCGCTTGCTCTTAACGGAAGACCGTATCGCAGGGATGGCTGAGGGTGTCCGTCAGGTGGCAGATCTTCAGGACCCAATCGGTCAAGTAGTTCGTGGCTATACGAATCTGGATGGTCTCAAAATCGTTCAAAAGCGTGTTCCTATGGGTGTTATCGCTATGATTTTTGAGAGCCGTCCCAATGTCTCAATCGATGCCTTTAGCCTGGCCTTTAAAACTAATAATGCCATTATTCTTCGTGGAGGACGTGATGCCATCAATTCCAACAAGGCCTTGGTTACAGTAGCTCGTAAGGCTTTGGAAAATGCGGGTATCACAGCAGATGCCGTTCAGCTGGTTGAAGATACCTCTCATGAGGTAGCAGAGGAACTCATGGCGGCGACTAAGTATGTAGACTTGCTCATCCCTCGTGGTGGCGCCCGTCTCATCCAAACGGTTAAAGAAAAAGCCAAGGTTCCTGTCATCGAAACGGGTGTTGGTAACTGTCATATTTATGTGGATAAATATGCTGACTTAGATATGGCGACACAGATTGTCATCAATGCCAAAACCCAACGACCAAGTGTTTGTAATGCTGCAGAATCTCTCGTCGTTCATGCTGATATTGCGGAAGACTTCTTGCCTCATTTAGAAAAAGCTATTTCAAAAGTTCAGGCTGTTGAGTTCCGTGCGGATGAAACGGCTTTGAAACTTATGGAAAAAGCTGTATCAGCTTCTCCAGAAGATTTTGCGACAGAGTTTCTTGACTATATCATGTCTGTTAAAGTAGTAGATAGCCTTGATGAGGCCATTGATTGGATTAATACTTACACGACATCGCATTCAGAGGCTATTGTGACTCAGGATATCAGTCGTGCTGAGCAATTCCAAGACGACGTAGACGCTGCAGCGGTCTATGTTAATGCCTCAACCCGCTTCACAGACGGCTTCGTCTTTGGATTGGGTGCTGAAATCGGAATCTCAACCCAGAAAATGCATGCTCGTGGCCCAATGGGACTTGAGGCTCTAACCTCAACCAAGTTCTATATTAATGGCCAAGGACAAATTAGAGAATAAACAAAAAAGCTCCTCATGGGGCTTTTTTGGTCTATTTGCTAGAGTATAAAGCTTCTGCTATACTGGGGGTATCATAAAAAAGGGGGATTTTATTATGATTGAAGCCTACAAAAAATTTTGGAAGGGCTATGTAGATTTTAAGGGACGTTCAACACGTTCAGATTATTGGTTAGCAGTTCTAGCAAATACTATAGTAACTATCATTTTATTTAGTATAGTTATAGTTGTAATTGTTTTTGATAGTCCCGATAGTCATTATCATGTTATTCTTAACTTACTGTATCTGCTTGTAATGACATATTTTTTCGCTAGCTTTATCCCCTCTATTGCCCTTCAGGTCCGTCGCTTACGTGATGCCGGTTTTCATTGGGCATTGATTTTCCTACGTTTTGCCTCTTTTATAGGTGATATCGTACTTTTGGTTTTGTGTTGTCAACCAACAAAAGTAGAATTTCCTTTCAACAATTTTAATAATCTTCAGCAATGATAGTTACTTAACAGCCTCCTTAGGATGTTTTTTAGTCGATTTGCCAGAAGATTGGTCTTTTGGTATAGTAGAAGTATCAAAAAATGAGGAGATTTTATTATGATCGAAGCTTATAAGAAGTTTTGGAAGGGCTATGTAGATTTTGAGGGTCGTTCAACACGTTCAGATTATTGGTTTGTATATTTGGTAAATGTATTGATTACCTTTGCTTATTTCTTGCTCCAAGCAGTATTTGGAGGACTTGCAGCTGCAACTGATTCAAGCTTTTTGGCTGTTATTTCACTTATCCTCCTACTTATCTTTTTTGCCTATGGTATTGCTGCGTGTTTACCTGGTATTGCTCTAACGGTTCGTCGTTTGCGTGATGCTGGCTACAATTGGCCGTATATTTTTGTTGCATTTATCCCATTTGTAGGTTGGATTATCCTAATTGTTTTGCTATGTAAACCAACTAAAGTGGAATATCCATTCAATAACTTCAATAATCCACAGCAATAATGACAATCAACCAACTCATTGAGTTGGTTTTTCTGATGTCAAAAAAGCTTTATGTTAATGTTGCACATTTTAATATTTCTGATATAATCTTATCTGAGACTAATTGATACTAAAAATATATTTAAGAAATGTGAATACTCTATGAAACTACTTCGTAATTTAAAAGAAAAACGTTACCTTATTTTGACATTTACCCTACCAGCTATACTTTTGGCTCTGGCTATTGTCTTTTTGCAGCCGGCACACAATCATGCTAAGGTCCAAGTAAAGGTTGGTACTAAGCAGTCATCGTCAAGCAAGCCCAAGGCATCTAGCTCAAGCTCTTCGTCATCTTCTTCAACGTCAAGTGAGTCTTCGAGCGAATCGTCGTCAGCAAGCTCAACGGTAGAAGTAGCTAGTCAGACAGAGGCAAGCTCTACTCCTGCGGTAGTATCAGCCCCAACACCATCTTCAGCACAAGAGACTTATCAAGCGCCCCAGTATAACTATGTGCCACCAACAACTTATACAGAATCACATAGTGATGCCTCAAGCTATACAGCTCCTGCATACAGTGCAGATGTCAGCTCTGGGACAACAGAATAAGAGTTAGAGAAAAGGAATTTAGGATTAGAAATTTTAGCATTAGTGACAGGATTATCTAGTTTAGTCCTATTAGCAGCTTGTTCAAATCAGCAAATGGCTTGACTTCCCCAACTTCAACTTCATCAGTAGAGCAGTCACAATCAAGTAGTAGTGAAAGCTCTAGCACAAGTACTAGCTCAAGCTCTAGTCAAGAGAAAAAGGTAGATACCTCTGCCTATGATAGCATCATTAGTAAGTACCAAACGGCCGTGGCCAACAATCAAACGGATGCCTCACTTAATTCTTTCGTTGTGACTTATGCTAATTCTCAAACAAGCTCAACAGCTCTTAAGCCTTATGATCTCAAAAATGGCAACTACAAATTAACTGTAGGAACATGGAAGTCTTCAAATGGAAAGACCATTATCATTACTTCAGATGGACAGTTAGAACTCTGGGGGTCTACTTACCCTATTGACAAAGTCTCATCAAATCAATATGTGTCTGGCATATATACCCTAACTTATGTTGATTCTAGTCAAGTAGGGAACACACCAATTCAGCTTTGCCCTAAAGGAATTAGCGATGGTAGTGATGTGGGAGATAACAGTAAGGATCGTATCCTAGCGACGAATGGAGTACCATCTGAGGAAAGCTATTTTTACAGAGTGGATTAATCTTATCAAACGGTATAGCAACTAAAGAGGGCTCTTTGTCAACTGTAGTGGGTGACG
>NZ_KV832505.1:0-16267 GCF_001837455.1 Streptococcus sp. HMSC068F04 | reverse complement strand
TGTCAACTGTAGTGGGTGACGAAAAGCTAATATCTAGAGAGGACCTGATAGGTCTTCTTTTTGTGTATATTCAGAGTGATGAAGACACGTTTCTTAAAGTTGATGAAGTTTCTAAAACCGAAGCCCAAGCGTTTAATGTCTTTGATCAACTTGTTAGTAGCTTCCAGTTTTGCGTTTGAATAGTCTGTTTCTAGTGCATTTTTGATATATTGCTTGTGTCTTATGAGTATCAGTTTCAAAAACAAGTGAAATATTGATATTTTGGTCTTTAATTCCGATTAATTCTGTGGTATTCTTAATAAGTCTCATAAGTTCCTCCTAATGATGGTTTGGTCGCTTTTCATTATAGTTCTTATGGGACTTATTGTCTGCATTTCAAAAAGCTCTATAATCTCTACAGTGATTTTACCCACTACAGAAATTATAGAGCCCTAAAGAGTCAGGCCTTGGATCTGGCTCTTTTACTATCCTGTATACTTACAGAACGAGACAATTTCTCTATTCTTGTGCTATAATAAAAGTTATGACTAATGAATTTCACCATGTAACCGTTCTTTTACACGAAACTGTTGATATGCTTGATATCAAGCCCGATGGCATCTATGTTGATGCGACCTTGGGTGGCGCAGGACATTCGTCTTATCTTTTGTCGCAATTATCTGAAAAGGGTCATTTGTACTGCTTCGATCAGGATCAAAAGGCTATTGATAATGCTCAAGTGCGTCTCAAGGATTATATTGATAAGGGGATGGTGACTTTCATCAAGGATAATTTCCGTAATCTCAAGTCCAACCTTGAAGCCTTGGGGGTGTCTGAAATTGATGGCATTCTCTATGACTTGGGTGTCTCTAGCCCACAGTTGGATGAGCGTGAGCGTGGTTTTTCCTATAAACAGGATGCCAAGCTGGATATGCGCATGAATGAGGAGGCGAGCTTGACCGCTTATGATGTGGTCAATACCTATCCTTACAACGATTTGGTGCGTATCTTCTTCAAGTACGGTGAGGACAAGTTCTCTAAACAGATTGCACGTAAGATTGAACAGGCTCGTCAGGTTAAACCAATTGAGACCACGACGGAACTGGCGGAAATCATTAAATCAGCTAAGCCTGCTAAGGAATTGAAGAAGAAGGGGCATCCAGCCAAGCAAATTTTCCAGGCTATTCGTATCGAAGTGAACGATGAGCTTGGTGCTGCGGATGAGTCTATTCAAGAGGCCTTGGATTTACTTGCTGTAGATGGTCGTATTTCGGTTATTACCTTCCATTCTTTGGAGGATCGATTGACTAAACAGCTTTTCAAGGAAGCCAGTACGGTAGATGTGCCTAAAGGTCTACCTTTTATTCCTGAAGACCTTCAACCTAAGGTAGCCTTAGTTAATCGTAAGCCAATCCTACCTAGTCAGGAAGAATTAGAAGCTAATAACCGCTCGCATTCTGCTAAATTGCGTGTGGCTAAAAAAATCAGGAAATAATTATGGAAAATAAGGAACATCAGATTGTTAATAGAGCTATTAGAAACCATATTCGTTTTATGACGCGTATGGAAAAGGCCTTCTATTCGGCAATTGTTTTGACAGCTATTGTGATGAGTATCGCAGTTGTATTTTTACAAGGGCGTAATCAGGCTATCAAGCAACAAATCACAGACCTTAATAGCAAGATTAGTGATGAAAAAACAGAGCTTAACAATGCTAAGCAGGCGGTTAATGAGTTGACTAACTCTGACCGTATTAAAGAGATTGCTAATAAGGCAGGCCTGTCTATTAATAACGATAGTATTAAGAGTGTGAAATAGCCAATGAACAGATTAAGAAAACTTAAACATTTATTTCTAAACTATGTCGTTAGGGATAGGCGAAAGCCAGCCCAGAACCGACAGCACGTTGGTCAGAACCTTATGGTTCTTAGTATCTTTATCTTTTTCGTCTTTATTATCAACTTTGTGGTGATTATCGGGACAGACAGTAAGTTTGGTGTCGATTTGTCGACCCAGGCTGCTAAGTCTTATAACACTAAGACCACAGTGGCTGCTAAGCGTGGTACGATTTACGACCGAAATGGAAATGTTTTGGCTGAGGATTCAACCAGTTATGCCATTTACGCAATCGTGTCTACCAGCTATGTGTCAGCGACTCAAGAAAAACTCTATGTCCAAGATAGTCAGTTTGACAAGGTTGCCGATATTTTAAAGGATAAGCTAGGAATTGAAAAGAGTGCTGCCTTGGCTCAATTACGTACTAAGGGTGCCTATCAGGTTTCCTTTGGACTAAAGGGGAAGGGAATCACCTACTCTGTTAAAGAAGAACTAGAGAAAGCCTTTAAAGATGCGGGAATTAAGGGGATGGCCTTTGAAGCAACAACGTCACGTATGTACCCTAATGGGACCTTCGCATCAGAGTTTCTTGGTCGTGCCGAAGCTGTTGAAAATAAAAAAGACGGCTCTTATTCTTTGATTGGCCAAACTGGTTTAGAGCGTTCGCTTAATAGCCTTTTGACAGGGACAGATGGTGAAGCCATCTATGAGAAGGATAAAAACGGTAATACGCTTCTAGGTACGGAAACCATTACCAAGGAAGCTATCGATGGTAAGAACATCTATACAACCTTGTCAGCGCCTCTTCAAACCTTCCTAGAAACGCAGATGGATACCTTTATGGAGCAGACAAAAGGGGTAAATGCTTCAGCGACAGTTGTTAATGCTAAGACAGGTGAGATCCTTGCAACGACACAACGTCCGACCTATAATTCTGATACCCTTGAGGGACAGGCTAAGAAGAACTATGACTGGGTTAACCGTCTTTACGAAGCCCAGTATGAGCCTGGATCAACCATGAAGGTCATGCTCTTGTCAGCTGCTATTAACAATGGAAGCTTCAACCCGAATGCGACCTATAGTAATGCCAACGGTATTAAGGTTGACGACGTTGAAATCAATGACTGGTCAATCAATGAAGGTATCTCAACAGGTCAAAACATGTCATTTGCCCAAGGGTTCTCCTATTCAAGTAACGTTGGTATGACCATTTTGGAACAAGAGATGGGGGACAAAGTCTGGTCTAACTACCTTTCTCTCTACAAATTTGGTCTTCCAACTCGCTTTGGTATGGTAGGTGAGTCTTCTGGTGTTGTCTCTCGAAACTCTGTTAATATCGCTCAATCGTCTTTTGGACAAGGGATTTCAGTGACTCAGGTACAAATGCTTCGAGCCTTTACCGCAATTTCTAACAAAGGTATTATGCTGGAACCTCAGTTTATTAAACAGGTTGCTGATGTTAACCAAGGTACTGTCCGTACAGCTAAGAAAGAAGTTATCGGCAAGCCAGTTTCTAAGCAGGCCGCCTCTGAAACTCGTAATTATATGATTTCTGTTGGCACAGACCCAGAGTTCGGTACTCTTTACAATAAATCTGAAGGTTCACCGATTATCCAGGTCGGCAATTATGACGTTTCAGTTAAGTCAGGAACGGCTCAAGTTGCCGATGAAAAGACTGGGACTTACAAAGATGGGGCTAATGAAACTCTCAACTCAGTTGTGGCCATGGTTCCTGCAGATGATCCAGAATACATCATGTATGTGACTGTTCAAGAGCCTAAGACCTGGGATAATAATTTCTATGCGACTGTGGTTAACCCGGTTTTGGAAGAAGCCATGTCTATGGGCGACACCCTAGATACTTCTGTTTCTGAAGGTAGTGAAAAGACCGAAGAAACGAGCTATCAAACTGGCGATATTATCGGTAAGCGTCCAGGTGAGACAGCTAACACCCTTCGTCAAAACTTGATTCATCCGATTGTTTTGGGTGTTGGTGATAAGATTGAGAAGGTTTCTGTAGATGCAAAAGCCGATATTAAGGCTAACGAACAGATTCTTATCATGACCAATGACTTCACAGAACTTCCAGATATGTATGGTTGGACCAAGAAGAACGTTGAAACCTTTGCTAAATGGAAAGGCATTAAAATTACGTATAAGGGTGGCAAGTCAGGGACTGTTACCAAACAAAGTGTTGCGGCAGGAAAAGCCCTGTCTAAAACCAAGAAGATTACCATTACTTTAGGAGACTAAGATGACTATGAGTCTGATAGCAGGCGTGGCCGCCTTTGTGTTGACGGTGCTAGCCATGCCTCACTTTATTACTTACTATAAAATCAAGAAAATCGGTGGCCAACAGATGCATGAAGATGTCAAGCAACATTTGGCTAAGGCTGGAACACCAACTATGGGGGGGACAGTCTTCCTAGTGGTTGCCATCTTGGTTAGCTTGATTTTCAACTTACACGTCTTTAGCGAAGGACACCAGGCTTATGGTGCCACAGTAGGGATTCTCTTTGTGATTTTGATATATGGAATCATCGGCTTCCTTGATGATTTCCTTAAGATTTTCCGTCAAATCAATGAGGGACTTAAACCTTGGCAAAAGATGGCCTTGCAGATTATTGCAGGTTTACTTTTCTACTTTATCCACGTACTCCCTAGTGGGACAGATAGCCTAGCTATTGGAGGCTTGACCATTCACCTCGGTGTCTTTTATGTTCTCTTTGTCCTTTTCTGGATCGTTGGTTTCTCAAATGCTGTGAACTTGACAGATGGTATCGATGGTTTGGCTTCTATCTCTGTAGTTATCAGCTTGATTGCCTATGGGATTATCGCTTTTGTCAAGGGTGAGTTTGCTATTTTGACCATCATCGTTACCATGATTGGTGCTCTTCTTGGCTTCTTCGTCTTTAACCACAAGCCAGCCAAGGTCTTTATGGGAGATGTTGGTTCCTTGTCACTTGGGGCTATGCTTGCGGTTATCTCTATTGCCCTACGTGTGGAGTGGACCCTACTCTTGATTGGTGTGGTTTATGTCTTTGAGACAGCTTCTGTCATGCTACAGGTCAGCTATTTCAAATACACTAAACGTAAGTATGGAGAAGGTCGCCGTATTTTCCGTATGACACCATTCCACCATCACCTCGAATTAGGTGGTCTTTCAGGTAAGGGTGACAAATGGTCAGAGTGGAAGGTTGATGCTTTCCTTTGGACAGTTGGAGCACTTGCAAGTGCCATTACCCTTTGGATGGTTCTTGGAAACGTTATGAAATAAATGAAAAGAGCAGAAATGCTCTTTTTTTGTTATAATGATAAGGATAGACTAGATAGAAAAGAAGTAAATAAATATGTCATTTAAAGATTTTAATTTTAAAACATTTATTCAGGAGGCCCTTGATGAAATTAAGTTTAAGGAGCCGACGCCTGTTCAGCAGAAATTGATTCCTGTAGTCCGTTCAGGTCGTGATTTGGTTGGTGAATCAAAGACGGGTTCAGGGAAGACACATACCTTCCTCTTGCCAATTTTTGAGAAACTTAATCCAAAGAGTGGTGATGTTCAAGTTGTTATTACAGCGCCATCACGTGAATTGGCGACACAGATTTACCAAGCGACAAAACAGATTGCCAAACACTCTGAGACTGAAATTCGTGTTGTTAACTATGTGGGTGGTACAGACAAGCAACGTCAGATTGAGAAACTCAAGGTAGCACAACCTCATATTGTTATCGGGACACCAGGGCGTATTTATGACCTAGTTAAATCTGGAGACTTGGCTATCCACAAGGCCCATACCTTTGTCGTTGACGAAGCTGACATGACCATGGATATGGGATTCTTGGATACTGTGGATAAAATTGCAGCAAGTCTGCCTAAGGAAGTTCAAATTTTGGTCTTCTCAGCAACCATTCCTCAAAAACTGCAACCATTCTTGAAGAAATATTTGACTAATCCGGTCATGGAGCAAATTAAGACTTCAACAGTCATTGCGGATACTATTGATAACTGGTTGGTATCTACTAAGGGTCGCAATAAAAATGAACAGATTCTTGAGATGCTTAAGGGAATGCAGCCATATCTGGCAATGATTTTCGTTAATACCAAGGAACGTGCCGACGATTTGCACAGCTACTTGGTGTCAAATGGTCTTAAGGTTGCTAAGATTCATGGAGGTATTCCACCACGTGAGCGTAAGCGTATCATGAATCAAGTCAAGAAGCTTGATTTTGAGTACATTGTAGCGACTGACCTTGCGGCGCGTGGGATTGACATTGAAGGTGTGAGCCATGTCATCAATGATGCTATTCCTCAAGACTTGTCCTTCTTTGTTCACCGTGTAGGACGTACAGGACGTAATGGTTTGTCAGGAACAGCCATTACCCTTTATCAACCAAGTGACGACTCCGATATTCGTGAGCTTGAAAAGATGGGGATTACCTTTGACCCTAAAGTCTATAAGGACGGCGAGTTTCAAGATACCTATGACCGTGACCGTCGTGCCAACCGTGAAAAAGCCTATCAAAAACTTGATACGGAAATGATCGGTTTGGTTAAGAAGAAAAAGAAAAAAATCAAGCCTGGCTACAAGAAGAAAATTCAGTGGAAGGTTGACGAAAAACGCAAACGTGAACGTCGTGCGGCTAACCGTGCTAAGGGGCGTGCTGAGCGTAAAGCTAAGAAGCAAAGCTTCTAAGCATTGGCTTCTAGGTGAGAGCAAATTTTAATTTAAAAATTCAAAAGGTTGAAACCAAAGTGTTTCAGCTTTTTTGATTATTATCAAACTTTTTGGAAACTCAAAAGACCTTATTTAGTTTGAAGATATATTTTTCTTTTGAGCCTAAGGTCTCAAAACTTCCCAACGCTTATGACTACAAAGTCTTAGTCGTCATTATCACAGCGACAAGTCTCAGTATATGCTCACTACACTCGCAAAATAATTGGCTGTCTTAAGAACTGAAACTATGACAGATTTTAAATAGTTTTATCACAGACATTTTTAAGAAGCTTTCCGTTTAAAGTAAAATAATGTGTAAGTTTGAGGTTATTAGTTGAGTCAACTCTCAAAATCAGGTAGTGACATTTATGTCACTACTTTTTTGTTGGCTTTCTATCTATAATACAATCATAGCTTTTGAGAAAAGGCTAAAAAATATTTTAAAGGAGGTTGTTTTAATGACAACACAAATCATTAACAATTTTAACTCACTTAATTCCGAAGATCTTTCTACTGTTAAGGGTGGAGCATGTAGTTTTTGGGGAGCTACAGCTGCCGTAGGCGTCGGGGCTGTTGGAGGAGCCATTAAAGGTGGTATTCAAACAGGTACTTGGCAAGGTGCAGCCTTAAAGGGTATTGGTTATGGTATTAAAGATGGGATTACTTATGGACTTATTTGTCGTTATTAGGCGATTACTGAGTCAATTTTTTGGCCAAATAGTACTTGCTCTCCTAATTTATGGGCTTATATTCTTTGCTTGGCAACACTTTAGAGGAGAAATTTTCTCAATTGTGTGCATCTATGTCAGTATATCCCTAGCAGATGACGTCTATCATCTCGCAGAAGAATATGTTAAAAAGAAAGTTAACTAGGAATACGTTCCTGTTTGAAAAATAGCATGTAAAAACTTGGCAAAATGATTGTCAAGTTTTTTTATAGCAAAAGTGCTACAATAGGAGTCATGAAAGACACGATTCGAATTCTTCATATCAATGATTTACACTCTCATTTTGAACAGTATCCACAACTCAAGCGAGCTGTGGATGATTTGAGTCAGACGGATAGAGAGTTGATTAAGGTAGATCTTGGGGACAATGTGGATAAGTCCCATCCCTTGTCTGATGCGACCGCTGGGCGTTTTAATGTAGCCCTGATGAATGAGTTGGGGATAGACTATGCGACTATTGGAAATAATGAGGGGATTGGTCTGGCCAAGGATGAGCTAGACTGTCTTTATGAGCAGGCTAAGTTTCAGCCTATCATAGGAAATCTCAAGGATGAGGGGAGACAGCCTGAATGGGCCAAGCCCTATCTTATCCACAGAACTAAAGCAGGTACAAACATTGCTTTCTTAGCCTATACCTTCCCATATTACATCACCTATGCTCCCAACGGTTGGCAGGTGTTAGAGCCTATGGCTAGGTTGGAAGAGGATTTGGCTCGTCCTGAGGTAAGGGATGCAGATATAGTCGTCGTTCTTAGCCATCTGGGTGTACGCTATGATGAGCAGATTGCAGAGACTTATCCGCAGGTAAACCTTGTCATCGGGAGCCATACGCATCACCTTTTTGAAGAGGGGAAATTAGTCAATGAAACCTATTTGGCAGCTGCTGACAGATATGGCTATTATCTTGGCTGTATTGACCTTACTGTGGAAAATGGGCGATTGATAGAATGTCAGATTGAGGCTATCCCCACCAAGTCCTACATCTTGGATTTAGACAAGGAGGACGAAACCTTTATCAAGGCTATGCGTGAGGAAGGCCATCATCGTTTAGCTCAGAAAAAAGTAGCTAATCTAGGTCGAGAACTAGATTTTGATGAGACCTGTCAATTGGTTTTACAGGCTGTTTGTCAGGAGACCGATAGCCAATTAACGCTTTTAAATACTGGACTTATCATGAAAACACTAGGTCCTCAAGTGACCATGGCAGACCTGCAAGAAGCCCTTCCTCACCAGATGCGGATGGCACGTCTAGTCGTGACAGGACAAGAACTCAAAGAAATCTGTCAGGAAGTTTTTACTAAGGCTGAACTCCTTAAAAATCAAGCTATTAAAGGTATGGGATTTAGAGGGAAGACATTTGGTGAAGTAATCACGGGGAATTTTGCTTACAAAAACGGTAATTTATTGTATAATAGAAGGGTTGTAGATTCCAATGAGAAGTTTAGTTTGGTCCTTGTGGACCAGTACTACTTTGCTTCTTATTTCCCTACAATTAAGGAAAAGGAGGTTACTCTTCTTTTTCCAGATTTGTTAAGGGAACTTGTGGCCAAGTATTTAGGAAAAAATGGTGCCAATTGGGATAAGATATAGAGACATTATTACAGCATCAGGATAGAAAATAAGAGAGAGCAGAAAGGATGGCACATGCGTAAAGAAATCTTGCCAGAAATGTTTAATTATAATAAATATCCAGGGCCAGACTTTGTGTATGTGGCTGATCTTCTGAAATCAGATGCCTGTCAGTTTACAGTTCTTGAAAATCACAAGGATGCTTTAGACGCTACCCGCTTTGGGCAACGTTTTTCTGAAATCATGCTCAAGTATGATTATATCGTTGGGGACTGGTCTAATGATCAGCTTCGCCTTAAGGGATTTTACGAGGACGAGCGACCTAATACGCGTAAGACAGACCGTATTAGCCGATTGTCAGAGTATTTGCGTGAATACTGTGCCTTTGGCTGTGCCTACTTTATTTTGAAAAATGAAGAGCCGCAATTAATCGTCTTTGAAGAGGAGACGGAGCCTCGTCGCAAGCGCCGTCGTTCTAATAATCGTCGTAATGCTTCTCAGGAATCTAGAGAGCGCAATGCTTCTCAAAAGAATAAAGGACAAAAAGCTTCTGCTAAGCAAAAGCCAGACAAGTCCAAACGAAGAGATAGGGATCAAGAGGGTCCAAGCTTTGAGAAAATCAAGCGTCGTCCTAAGTTCAAATCTAGATCTGAGGATGGTTGTCGTGAGCGTAAGCCTAACTTCAAGAAGAGTCAGAAGCAAGCTCCAAAATCTAAAGGTCAAAACACCCCATCGAAGAAACAAAGCCAGATCAAGTCAGATGGTCAGCATTTCACAATCAGAAAAAAAGGAAATTAAACTATGTCAGAAGTAACAACACAAGCAAAACCAGAACGCCGTAAACGTCAGAAGTTAGAGGATATGGAAGGCTACAAACCTTCTATTTATGGTCTTACTCGTGATGAGTTGATTGATTGGGCTATGGAACACGGTGAAAAGAAATTCCGTGCTACTCAAATTTGGGATTGGCTCTACAAGAAGCGTGTGCAATCTTTCGAAGAAATGACCAACATTTCTAAGGATTTCATTGCTAAATTGAATGAGAATTTCTGTGTGAACCCATTGAAACAACGTATCGTTCAAGAATCTAAAGATGGTACCGTTAAATATCTTTTTGAATTGCCAGATGGTATGTTGATTGAGACGGTTTTGATGCGTCAACACTATGGTTTGTCTGTCTGTGTGACAACTCAGGTTGGATGTAACATCGGTTGTACTTTCTGTGCCAGTGGTTTGATTAAGAAGCAACGTGACTTGACTGCTGGTGAGATTGTGGCACAAATCATGTTGGTACAAAAATACTTTGACGATCGTGGTGACGGTGAACGTGTCAGCCACGTGGTTGTTATGGGTATCGGTGAGCCATTTGATAACTATGACAATGTGCTTCGCTTCTTGCGTACCATTAACAATGACAATGGTCTTGCTATCGGAGCGCGTCACATTACCGTATCAACATCTGGTTTGGCACCAAAAATCAAGGAATTTGCTAACGAAGGTGTTCAAGTTAACCTTGCTGTGTCACTTCACGCGCCTAACAATGACCTTCGTTCAAGCATCATGCGTATCAACCGCTCGTTCCCACTTGAAAAACTCTTTGAAGCTATCGAGTATTATATCCAGACAACCAATCGTCGTGTAACTTTTGAGTATATCATGCTTAATGAGGTCAATGACCACCCTGAAAATGCTCAAGAGTTGGCTGATTTGACTAAGAAAATCCGTAAGTTGTCATACATCAACTTGATTCCATATAATCCAGTATCAGAGCACGACCAATATAGCCGTTCAACGAAAGAACGTGTGGCTGCCTTCTACGATGTGCTCAAGAAAAATGGGGTTAACTGCGTGGTTCGTCAAGAGCACGGTACAGATATTGACGCAGCTTGTGGACAATTGCGTTCAAACACTATGAAACGTGACCGTCAAAAGGCAGTAGCAGAAGCTTCTGGTAAATCAGAAGGTAAGTAAGATGTTTCAGCTTAAGACTTGGGTAGATAAGGATGGAGAACTAACACCAAAAGGAAGCAAGCTAAGCCGAGTTTTGGTCTGTGCTTATCTCCTTTGTTTAGTGCTCCTATGTTGGACACCCCAGTATGGGCTAGTCGAAGGTGTTGAAACCCCTGGTATTCAACATTTTGGTCGTGTCGTGGTCCTATTAACCCCATTCAATAGTTTGACCAACTTTTATCAGCTGGATAGTCTTAAAGAGATTGTCTTTGTGCTTGGGCAAAATGTGACCAACATTTTCTTGTTGAGTCCGCTGATTTTAGGGCTTTTAGCCTTGTACCCAAGATTCAGGTCTTGGAAAAAGGTCCTTTTAGCGACCTTTGTCATGTCTTTGACGATTGAGGTTGGACAAGTTATTCTAGACCTTCTCATTGATGCTAATCGTGTCTTTGAGTTAGATGATTTATGGACCAATACTTTGGGAGGTTTGGTGGCACTAGGTGTCTACCGCCTTCTTGTAAAACTGATTCAAACGCATTCTAAAGAGTAAAAAACCTAGGAGCTTAAGCGTCTCAGGTTTCACTTATTTTCTATCATACAAATACAACACATTCAAAAGAGGGAAAAATGAATAAACACGTTTGGAGAAATAATGAAACACTTAATGATGACAGTAGTCACCGTATTAACGTTAGGAGTAACAATGACGATGGTTAAGGCAGATACTTATCAAAGTGGCCGTGATGCCGATATTATGCGAGAAAGAGGACAGGTTTGGAATTATTCTGAGTCTAAGAGAGATCCTCAATTAGCCAACTACAACACTGATGGTCGCTATCTCAGTGAGGCAACTAACTTTGAATTGTACAATTTTGTCAGAGAGTATAAAACATCTGATGAAATCAGACGCATTTGGAACCCTAAGAAGGATGAATCCGTTATCCATGATAAGGATAGTTACTCTATGGATGGTGGGAACAAGGTATATAATTTTGATTCCTTTGCTTATCAATTACCAGAGTCTACTGATTTTGGGAAGTTATCTTATATTGGTCACTTTCAGTTAGAAGATGGCACAATCTATCGCTATTGGAAGTAACCTTATCATACGAGACTTATACGAGGTCTATTATTAACCATTTGTAAGGATAGGAGGAGTAACTTGTCTTTTAAAGAATCAATCATTGCAAAACTTTGGTGGTTTTTCAAGTTAGAAAAACGCCGGTATATTGTTGGGATTTTGGCACTGAGTCTGGTTTCGGTTCTCAATCTGATTCCTCCTATGGTTATGGGACGGGTCATTGATGCTATCACATCGGGAAAATTGACCAATCAGATCTTGCTTCTGAATCTCGTTTATTTGCTTTTGGCAGCTCTAGGGATGTACTATTTACGCTATGTTTGGCGCATGTATATCTTGGCGACTTCTTATCGCTTAGGCCAGATTATGCGTTCACGCCTTTTTGAGCATTTTACCAAGATGTCGCCTTCTTTTTATCAAAAGTACCGAACTGGGGACCTCATGGCCCATGCAACCAATGATATCAACTCTTTAACTCGCTTGGCTGGTGGGGGTGTCATGTCAGCCGTGGATGCCTCTATTACAGCCTTGGTAACCCTAATCACTATGTTTTTCAGCATTTCCTGGCAGATGACACTAGTGGCTGTCTTACCCCTACCTTTCATGGCTTTTGCGACTAGTCGTTTGGGCCGTAAGACCCATAAAGCTTTTGGAGAATCCCAGGCAGCCTTTTCAGAACTTAATAATAAGGTTCAAGAGTCGGTATCAGGTATCAAGGTAACCAAGTCTTTTGGCTATCAGGAGGCTGAGCTTCAGTCCTTCCAAGAGACCAATAAGATGACCTTTAAAAAGAATATGCATACCATGAAGTATGACAGCCTTTTTGATCCTTTGGTCTTACTCTTTGTTGGCTCATCTTATGTTTTGACCCTTCTTGTCGGTGCCTTTATGATTCAGGCTGGTCAGATAACGGTCGGAAATTTGGTAACCTTCATTACCTATTTGGACATGCTGGTTTGGCCCCTAATGGCCATTGGCTTCCTCTTTAATATCACACAGAGAGGAAATGTGTCCTACCAACGTATTGAAAATCTTCTGGAGCAGGAATCAGATGTTCAAGATCCTGCGCATCCTCTCCCAAGTATTGAAAATGGTCGCTTAGAATATGCGATTGACCGCTTTGCTTTTGAGGATGAGGATACTTTGAGAGATATTCATTTCACCTTGGACAAGGGGCAAACCCTTGGCTTGGTTGGTCAGACTGGCTCTGGAAAGACGGCTCTTGTCAAGTTGCTCTTGCGGGAGCACGATGTTAATCAAGGAGCCATCTATTTGAATGGGCATGACATCCGAGACTATCGCCTATCAGACTTGCGTAGCTTGATGGGTTACGTTCCTCAAGACCAGTTTCTCTTTGCCAGTTCCATTTTAGACAATGTCCGCTTTGGTAATCCTGATCTCGCCTTTGACAAGATAGAAGAAGCGACTAAGTTGGCTCAAGTTTATGATGATATCAAGGATATGCCTGAAGGTTTTGAAACGATCATTGGTGAAAAGGGTATCAGCCTATCAGGCGGTCAAAAACAACGTCTGGCCATGAGTCGGGCCATGATTTTGGATCCAGATATTTTGATTTTGGACGACTCTCTATCGGCAGTGGATGCCAAGACAGAACATGCTATTATTGACAATCTCAAACATACTCGTAAGGACAAGACGACTATCATTACCGCCCATCGTTTGAGTGCGGTGGTGCACGCTGACCTTATCTTAGTCATGCAGGATGGTCGTATCATTGAACGTGGCCGTCATGAGGATTTGCTAGCTCAGGGTGGTTGGTATGCCAAGACCTATGAGTCTCAACAGTTAGAAATGGAAGGAGGAGAAGCCGATGCCTAATCAAAACCAATGGTCTGTGTTTAAGCGTCTCTTGACCTATCTCAAGCCTTACAAATTCTTGACCTTTCTAGCTTTGGCCTTTCTCTTGTCCACAACGGTTATCAAGAGTATCATTCCCCTTGTGGCCTCTTATTTTATCGACCACTATCTTCATGATATGAATCAGGCGGCAAGCTTAATTCTGATTGGTTACTATGGTCTTTATCTCTTGCAGACGCTAGTCCAGTATTTGGGAAATCTCTTTTTTGCGCGTGTGTCCTATAGTATTGTCAGGGATATTCGCCGGGATGCCTTTGCCAATATGGAGAAACTGGGTATGTCTTACTTTGACAAGACTCCAGCAGGGTCTATTGTTTCCCGCTTGACCAATGATACAGAGACTATTAGTGAGATGTTCTCAGGAATTCTGTCTAGCTTTATTTCGGCTATCTTTATCTTTGTTACCACCCTTTACACCATGATGATGTTGGACATTCGTCTGACCGGGCTTATTGTACTCTTTCTTCCTCTGATTGTTCTCTTGGTTAACCTTTACCGCAAAAAATCAGTGGTTATCATTGAAAAGACCAGAGCCTTACTTTCAGATATAAATGCCAAACTGTCAGAGAGTATCGAAGGGATTCGCATCATTCAGGCCCTTAATCAAGAGAAACGCCTCAAAAAAGAGTTTGATGCTATTAATGAGGAACACTTGATTTACGCTAGCCGTTCCATGTCACTGGATTCTCTCTTTCTACGCCCAGCCATGAGTTTACTGAAGCTCCTGGGCTATGCCGTTCTCATGGCCTATTTTGGCTACCGTGGTATCTACCTGGGCATCACAGCGGGGACCATGTATGCCTTTATCCAGTACATTAACCGTCTTTTTGATCCCTTGATTGAAGTGACACAGAACTTCTCAACCTTGCAAACTTCTATGGTCTCAGCCGGTCGGGTCTTTGCCTTGATTGACGAGCGCACCTATGAACCTGAGCAGAGAGACACAGATGCCAAGATTACTGAGGGGAATATTCGCTTTGAAAATGTCTCCTTCTCCTATGATGGCAAGCATCAGATTTTGGATAATATTTCCTTCTCTGTCAATAAAGGAGAAACCATCGCTTTTGTCGGTTCTACAGGTTCCGGAAAATCCTCTATTATCAACGTGTTTATGCGTTTCTATGAGTTCCAATCAGGCCAAGTTCTTCTTGACGGTGTGGATATTCGCGATTATAGTCAGGCAGAGCTGCGTAAGAACATTGGTCTTGTCCTTCAGGAACCCTTTCTCTATCATGGTACAGTCAAATCAAATATTGCCATGTATCAGGATCTAACTGATGAAGAGATTAAAGCAGCCGCTGAGTTTGTGGATGCCAATCACTTTATCGACAAACTTCCAGAAGGATATGATGCTCCAGTTTCTGAACGAGGTTCAAGTTTTTCAACCGGACAGCGCCAACTTCTAGCCTTTGCTAGGACCGTTGCTAGCCAGCCTAAGATTTTGATTCTGGATGAAGCGACAGCCAATATTGATTCAGAGACAGAGGCTATTGTCCAAAATTCTCTAGCAAAAATGCGTCAAGGACGCACAACCATTGCCATTGCCCACCGCCTATCGACAATCCAAGATGCCAACTGCATCTATGTCTTAGACAAGGGCCGCATCATCGAACATGGTAGCCATGAGGAGCTCCTAGCCCTCGGTGGCACCTACCACAAGATGTACAGCCTACAAGCAGGTGCAATGGAAGGAGAGTAAGCTAGTCTAGACCATAGATTCTATATTCGAAAAGATTTCTTAAAAATCAAAATCGAGTGGTGACATTTATGTCACTACTTTTTTGTTGTCTTCCACCCTATAATAAAACCATAGCTTGAGAGAAAAAAGCTAAAAAATAATATTTTAGGAGGTTGTTAGAATGACAACACAAACAATGAACACTTTTGAAACACTCGATCTCGAGACACTTGCAAACGTTGAAGGTGGTGGATGTAGCTGGGGAGGTTTTGCTAAACAAGGAGTAGCTACAGGAGTTGGTAATGGTTTACGATTAGGTATCAAAACACGTACTTGGCAAGGTGCTGTCGCAGGAGCAGCTGGAGGTGCTATTGTAGGGGGTGTTGGTTATGGAGCAACATGCTGGTGGTGATGGATTATGTTTGATTTGAAAAGTTATATTTTAGGGATGGTTTGCATGGCCTTGATGACTTTTTTGGATAAGCCTATTATGTCATTGCTTGAAAAACACAAATCTACCAATTCCATTAAAAAGAAATCTTAATTGAGATACCTTGTCAATTGCTAGTCTGTGAATAGCTTGTGAATAGTGGTTGAAAACTTCGATATAAAAGAAGAGGTATTTGTACTTATGACTAAAAAACGTCTAGTGTCTCTAATGATGTCTATGGGCTTCATCCTTGTTGCCTTACATAACTTGGGAGAAAAACTGAGTTTTGGACTTCAATGCCTAAATCTTATTGGGTTATGTCTTTTTCTCTTTCTTATGTGTACGATTATCAAGGATATAAAATCAGACAAGTAGTGACATTTATGTCACTACTTTTTTGTTTATCTTACGAAAACCACTAGC
>NZ_KV832504.1:0-2041 GCF_001837455.1 Streptococcus sp. HMSC068F04 | reverse complement strand
CGTCACCCACTACAGTTGACAAAGAGCCTATTTTTTCAAGTTGTAGAATGATTTTAAACCACGGTATTCTGCAACTTCACCAAGTTGGTCTTCGATACGAAGCAATTGGTTGTATTTAGCGATACGGTCAGTACGTGACAATGAACCTGTCTTGATTTGACCAGCGTTAGTTGCAACTGCGATATCAGCGATTGTTGAATCTTCAGTTTCACCTGAACGGTGTGATACTACTGCTGTGTATCCAGCTTCTTTCGCCATTTCGATAGCGTCGAAAGTTTCAGTCAAAGTACCGATTTGGTTAACTTTGATAAGGATTGAGTTAGCAGCGTGTTCTGCAATACCTTTTTCAAGGTAAGCTGTGTTAGTTACGAAGAAGTCGTCACCAACCAATTGAACTTTACCACCAAGACGTTCAGTAAGAGCTTTCCAACCGTCCCAGTCGTTTTCGTCCATACCATCTTCGATAGTGATGATTGGGTATTTGTTAACCAATTCTTCAAGGTAGTCGATTTGTTCTGCAGCAGTACGAACAGCAGCGCCTTCACCTTCAAATTTAGTGTAGTCGTAAACTTTACGTTCTGCATCGTAGAATTCAGATGATGCACAGTCAAATCCGATAAATACGTCTTTACCTGGTACATATCCAGCAGCTTCGATAGCTTTGATGATAGTTTCAACACCATCTTCAGTTCCGTCGAAACGAGGTGCGAAACCACCTTCGTCACCTACGGCTGTTTCAAGTCCACGTTCTTTAAGGATTTTCTTAAGTGCGTGGAAGATTTCAGCACCCCAACGAAGAGCTTCTTTGAATGTTGGTGCACCAGCAGGTACGATCATGAATTCTTGGAAAGCGATTGGAGCGTCTGAGTGAGAACCACCGTTGATGATGTTCATCATTGGAGTTGGAAGAACTTTAGTGTTGAATCCGCCAAGGTAGCTGTAAAGTGGAACTTCAAGGTAGTCAGCAGCTGCGCGTGCTACAGCGATAGACACACCAAGAATAGCGTTGGCACCAAGTTTACCTTTGTTTGGAGTACCGTCAAGAGCGATCATTGCGCGGTCAATACCTTGTTGATCACGTACGTCGAATCCGATGATGTGTTCAGCAATAACGTTGTTTACGTTATCAACTGCTTTTTGAGTACCAAGACCACCGTAACGAGCTTTGTCACCATCACGAAGTTCTACTGCTTCGTGTTCACCAGTTGAAGCTCCTGAAGGAACCATACCGCGACCGAATGCACCAGATTCAGTGTAAACTTCTACTTCAAGTGTTGGGTTACCGCGTGAGTCAAGGACTTCGCGTGCGTAAACATCAGTAATAATTGACATTACAATACTCTCCTTATGAGTTAAAATTTTTTACACCTATATATTACCATAATATCAAGGCTTAAGCAAATTAAAACCAGAATTTTCTAGCGATTTTCTATTTTTTAATATTTTCAATTGTTTTTGAAAATCTCAGAAAACGACCCGAATGAAAAGGAATTCAAAATATTGTATAATACAAGTAGAAAACTTACAGGAGATTCCTATGACTTCACTTGAAAACAAAGTACTCCAATGCGCTAGTGGCGAAAAACGCCTTAATCCCGATGAACTTCGTCAGTATTTTGGAACCTATGCGGAACGTGTAGTCCTAGCTGTTCTATTGGAAAATGCTGAAAAGAAAACTGTAATTGACCATTTTCCGAAGATTTTAAAAGACTTGCAAGCCGTTTACCCGAATCTTAGTCTCAAGCTATCGCCAAAATTAGCTGACCAGATACAATTTACCTATATCAAAACTGCTCAAGCACTCAACATTTCAGCAACTATCGTGGATGAGGCCAAGGCCCATTCACCATACGGTCTTATTGCACATAGTAATCAAGCAGAGAACCTTGATAAAGTGTTATTTTCAGAGCTCTATCCTGATATCCTTGCTCCTAAAGGAACTGAACCCGTCACTGAAAAAAAGGGATTTTTTGCTAAACTATTTGGAAAATAAAAGCTGACGCAAGGTCAGCTCAGATTGAAGACAAAGTCCTCAGAAGTT
>NZ_KV832503.1:0-24675 GCF_001837455.1 Streptococcus sp. HMSC068F04 | reverse complement strand
CCACCCGTTAGACGGGTGGTTATGATTAAGGAAAGCTTAAAGAAAAGGCGTGGTTATGGGAATTATAGAAGATTTTAAGCTTCGCTTGTTATGCTAATGTCAAGTAAAAGGAACATATGGTTTCAATCTTATCTTTCAAAATTGGAGGTCTTCTATGAAATTTCTCAAAAGGCATGCCTATGCCTTAGTTTTTACCATTTTTCTTATGGGGGCAAATGTCTACTCTCTCTTAAAGGTCTTTGTCATTCCCTCAGCGGTCTCAACAGTTTCGGCCAATACGACTAGCTCAACCACAGCTTCATCGACGGCATCTACCAGCACTGGTAAGGTGACTAAGACGGATACGACTTATAAAGATGACAATATGGATATCAAAATCACAACAGGTAAAACCAGTGATACCACTTACTATGTGGCCGATATCCAGCTTTCAAGTGCAGACTACCTTAAAACGGCTTTGGCACAAAATACCTATGGGACCAACATTACTGACACTACTTCAAGTATTGCCCAGCAGAATAATGCAATCTTTGCCATCAATGGTGACTATTATGGCGCTAACCAGTCGGGCTATGTGATTAAAAATGGTCAAGTCTATCGTGATACTGATCGAAACAGTGACTACGAGGACCTTGCAGTGTACTCAGATGGTAGCTTCAAGACCTTTAAGGAGAGCGATACAACAGCTCAAAAATTGGTCGATTCAGGTGTGGTGAATACCTTCGCCTTTGGTCCAACCTTAGTTGAAAATGGCAAGATAGCTGTATCGGAAAATGAAGAGGTTGGTCAAGCCATGGCAGACAATCCACGTACAGCCATCGGAGTCATCGAAGAAAGTGATGGCAGTGTGCACTATATTGTCATTGTCTCTGATGGTCGTACCAGTGAATCGTCAGGGTTGACCCTCTATGAAATGGCAGAGTTGATGAAATCATATGGTGTGACGACAGCCTACAACCTTGACGGTGGTGGCTCATCAACTATGTACTTCAATGGTCAAGTCATTAACAAGCCAACCACAAACGGAAGCAAAATTTCAGAAAGGGCGGTGAGCGATATTGTTTACATCGGTTACTAAAAAATCAGCCAGCAGACACTTTTTCACTTATATCGGTCTAACCATTTTTAGCCTTCTATTTACCTTTGTCTATGAACGTTTCTCTTACGGGGAATCATCCATGTTTATGCGTATGATGTTTTTTGCACCATTAGCTGGAGCACTTATCTATCTGCTAACAGGAGTGGGAATGTCTTGGGTGAAAACACGTCTTTCAAAACTACTCTTTAATTCGTCTATTGCAGTTGTTGCTAGTGCCTGCTTGGTTAAGGGAATCGTTGAGGTTTCAGGTCGTACGACTAGCGTAGATATGCCTTATTGGTATGTTGCTGTAGGGCTGCTTTGTTTGAGTATTATGACAGGATTTATCAGACCTAGAAAATTGGCTTAAAATAAGAGCTTGGAGCTGTGCTTCAGGCTTTTTGTCTTGCATTGAAAAAATATTTAGGATAAATATACAAATCATAAAATGAAGAAATTATTTTAAATGAGGAATTTGCTTAAAGACATTTTCATAAAAAATTACTGAGCCTGATTTTTTTGTGATAGGAATTTAGATAGAACGAGACTGTCTATAGTGATGGAAGTGCCTGAATCTATCGTATTTCCGGAGCTAGGGATTTTTGAGACATGAGGTTCAAAACTTAGGCATGGAACTTTTGGATGGCTAGAATTATCCACAGAATCATTTCACCCGCGTCCGTCATCACCTAAGAAAAGTCTCAAAAGGCTTGTTTCTGCTATTAAATATACATGATTTTCAACTTTTTATAAAAATATACAAAAAAGACTTGCTTTGTTCTGAATTTTCAGGTAAAATAAATTAAAATCGAAATCGTTGATAGAAAAAGTCAGATCGTTTCACAGAGAATGCGGGAAGCTGAGAACGCATGAGATCAAAGACGACACATTCTTGAGAGCGTATGCGAACTCTGGATGACAGTAGTGTACGACGGGTGGTTCCGTTAGAGACTAGGAGTTACAAGAGAGACCTTGTGACTTCATGAGGAAGAGGGGGTGACCCCTGTTCGAATTAAGGTGGAACCACGTGCCAACGTCCTTGCAAAAGTTGTTTTTGCGAGGGCGTTTTTTGTTACACTTGCTTTTAGCATTTGTAGCTAGCCGTACACTTGGTTGGAGTTGAACAGAAAGGATAAACTATGGAAATCAAAGGATTACGAAAGATTGAACCCTATGTGGCAGGTAGTCAGCCTGCTGAGAAAAATATCATTAAGTTGAATACTAATGAAAATGCCTATGGACCAAGTCCAGCAGTCCATCAAGCTTTAGCATCCTTTGATGCCCATCAGTTACGCAAGTATTCGACTTTGGATCAAGAGGCTTTACGTCAGGCCTTATCTGAACAGTTGGGTGTTCCTGCCGATCAAGTGATTATTGGAAATGGGTCAGACGATATCTTGTCAATGGCTTTTCTAGCATTCTTTAATAGCGAGGAAGAAGTCTTGTTTCCAGATTTGACCTATGGTTTTTACAAGGTATGGGCAGATTTGTATCGCATCCCATTTAGAGAAGTGTCCTTGAACTCTTCATTTGAGATTGATACTCAAGATTATCTGGTTGAAAATGGTGGGATTGTCCTTACTAACCCAAATGCGCCAACAGGTATTTATAAACCTCTCGATCAAATTGAAGAGATTGTAAAGGCCAATCAGTCAGTAGTTGTGATTATTGACGAAGCCTATATTAACTTTGGTGGGGAGACTGCCTTACCTCTCTTAGAAAAGTATGAAAATGTATTTATCACCAGGACCTTTTCTAAGGACGCCTCACTTGCAGGTTTGCGTGTTGGCTATGGCATCGGAAGTCCAAAGCTAATGGCTGTGATCAATGCCGTCAAAAATTCGGTCAATCCCTATAATGTGGATAGCATCGCAGAAGTCTTGGCGACTGCAGCCGTTCAGTCTTGGGATTATTATGAGGATATCTGCGCTAAGATTATGGATACACGTGACTGGTTTAGTCAAGAATTGCAAGCTATTGGCTTTGATGTGCTGCCTTCAAAAACCAATTTTGTTTTGGTTAAACCGCACGGAGTGACGGCAGGCCAATTGTTTGACTATCTCCAAAGTAAGAAAATTTATGTCCGTTATTTTCCAAAAGTGGAGCGTATTTCAGACAGACTACGCATCTCGATTGGAACTCAGGATGAGATGGAGCGCGTACTAATGACAATACAGGAGTTACAAGCATGAAAAAAACGACATTAGCCTTAGGAATGCACGATAAACTTTTCAAACGTGCCCGTACCATGTATCGGATTGAGCATCGTATCTGTGACTTGTTGATGACAAAGGGCTTTCTTCGAATTGAGACACCAACCTTGGAGCATTTCGAAGTCTTTAGCGATGTTGTGGACAATGGTAACTACAATTTCTTTGATAAAAATGGAGATCTTGTTAGCTTACGTCCGGATATTACCAGCCAAATTGGGCGCGTGATTGCTTCGACACAAGTTCATACACCCATAAAATTTTCTTACTCTGGAAAAGTATTTAACTACAATGAGGAGATGCGTGGCCTATCCAATGAGCATACGCAGGCTGGTATTGAGATCATAGGATTCCCCGTTCACCGGGCCATGGAAGAAGCTGTAATATCTGCTAAAGAGGCTCTGGATGCTGCCGGTGTCAAAAATTACAAGTTTGAGTTTTCACATGCTCGTCTCTTGCAACTCATTTTTGAAGAATTAGACCTTCCAGCTGTAAAAGAAGCAGAGTTAGCGGCCTATATCCGTGATAAGTCAATCACAGGGCTCAAGGAATTCACCAAAGAAAATCCAAGTCAATATGACAAGGTCTTGGAACAGTTGCCATTCCTCTTTGGTGAGACAAAGGATGTCTTGACCAAGGCTAGACAGTTGACAGACAGTGAAGCCTTTTTGACGGCTCTAGATAGTTTGGAAGTCTTAACCAATCGCCTAGCAGATAGTCTCCCAGAGACGACGCTTGATTTAGCTCAATTGCCAGCAGTGCCTTACTATACAGGCATGATGTTTAAGGTCTTCGGTGATAAGGTACCAGATGCCTTTGTATCAGGTGGTCGTTACGATAAACTATTTGAACGCTTTGGTGCCACCGAGTTAACAGCGGTTGGTTGGGCCATTGATGTCGATTCGGTTTATCAAGCAGTGCATGATGATGTGGAATTTGGAGGTGACTTGGATGACTAGCAATCAAATCACAATTGCCTTGACCAAGGGACGTATTGAGAAAGATACGGTTAAATTACTAGAAAAAGCTGGCTTTGATATGTCTTTCATGGCTGATAAGGGACGTAATTTGATTTTTGAAAGTCCTGACAAACGTTTCCGTTTTCTCCTAGTCAAAGCACCAGATGTGACCACCTATGTTAGACACGGTGTCGCAGATATTGGGATTGTCGGAAAGGATGTTTTGGTTGAACATCCGACAGGCTATTTGGAAATGTTAGACCTTAATTTTGGCCTTTGTAAATTCTCCGTAGCATCAACAGAAGACTATAATCCTGATGACCATAAGCGTAAACGTATCGCCACCAAGTATCCAACCATTGCGACGGACTATTTTAATCAAAAGGGTGAGGATGTTGAGATTATTTCAATTCAGGGGAGTGTTGAGATTGCCCCGGTCATTGGTCTAGCGGATGCCATTGTCGATATTGTGGAAACAGGGAATACCCTTGTTGCTAATGGCTTAAAAGTTTATGAAGATATTTGCAGGATTTCAGCACGAATGATTGTTAATAAGGCTTCTTTGAAAAATAACAAGGAAGTTCTACCATTCATTTGTAAGATTGAATCACTTGTAGGGAACGAGGAGGTACCGTTCGAATGAAACGATTAACTGGAACAAATAAAGAAATTGCGGAGCTTCTTTATCAGGAGCAATTGGAACTGTCAAAAGAAAATAGAGACGTTGAAAGCACGGTTCAGGCTATCATTGAAGACGTTAAAAAGCGTGGAGACGAGGCCCTTCGTGACTATTCAGCTAAATTTGATAAGGTTGGCTTGACTGATTTTGAAGTTGGACAGGACTTGATTGATCAAGCCTTTAAAGAGATTGATCCAGAGGTTTACCAAGCCCTAGTTAATGCCAAAGAAAACATTGAATCCTATCACAAACATCAGTTGGAGACTGGTTTTGAGGACCAACCAAGTGAGGGTGTTATTCGTGGTCAATTGATTCGTCCTATCAATCGTGTGGGTGTTTATGTGCCTGGAGGAACTGCGGCTTATCCATCGTCAGTTCTTATGAATGTTATTCCTGCTAAAATTGCAGGGGTTAAAGAGATTATTATGATTACGCCGCCTCAAGAGCATTTTGTTCCTGCGATTCTGGTAGCCGCCAAATTGGCCGGTGTGGATAGCATTTACCAAGTTGGTGGGGCTCAAGGGGTTGCGGCCTTGGCCTTTGGTACAGAAACGATTCCAAAGGTGGACAAGATTACAGGTCCTGGTAATATTTTCGTGGCGACTGCCAAGAAACAAGTTTACGGTATTGTCGGTATTGATATGATTGCAGGGCCATCAGAAATTGGTGTTATTGCTGATAGTAGTGCCAATCCAACCTATGTGGCAGCTGACCTCTTGTCTCAAGCAGAGCACGACACACGCGCACGCGCCATTTTGGTAACAGATTCTGAAGCCTTGGCTGATGCGGTTGAAAGTGAGATTGAACGTCAACTCAAGCTTTTGCCACGCGAGGCGATTGCTCGTCCATCTGTCGAAAATAACGGTCGTATTATTATTGCCAATGATACAGATGCCATGTTCGAACTTATGAACTTGGTTGCGCCAGAACATTTGGAAATTGCTATGGACAATGCTTATGATTACTTGGAAAAAGTGGAAAATGCTGGTTCCGTCTTTCTTGGTCACTTTACTAGTGAACCAATTGGCGACTACTATGCAGGTGCCAACCACGTTCTTCCGACGACAGCGACTAGTCGCTTTTCATCAGCTTTAGGCGTGCACGATTTTGTCAAACGTATCCAATATACACAATACGACAAGGCAGCAGTCAATAAGGCTCAGCACGATATCACAACCTTGGCTTATGCGGAAGGTTTGCAGGCCCACGCCAAGGCAATTGAAGTCAGAAATGACAATAATTGAGAGAGTAGAGGAAGAAGTTATGAGACAAGCAGAAATTGAACGTAATACCTTTGAAACCAAAATTAAGTTAAGCCTCAATTTAGATGCTCAAGAACCAGTAGATATTCAAACAGGTGTCGGATTTTTTGACCACATGTTGACCTTGTTTGCCCGCCACGGTCGTATGTCTTTGGTGGTGAAGGCTGATGGCGATCTTTGGGTTGATAGTCACCACACTGTTGAAGATGTCGGCATTGTCCTTGGTCAAGCTCTTAAAGAGGCCTTGGGCGATAAAGCAGGGATCAACCGTTATGGAACGGCTTTTGTACCTATGGATGAAACCCTTGGAATGGCAAGTTTAGACTTGTCTGGACGTAGCTTCTTGGTCTTTGATGCTAGTTTTGATAATCCAAAATTGGGTAATTTTGACACAGAACTGGTGGAAGAATTTTTCCAAGCCTTGGCTTTCAATGTTCAAATGAATCTCCACCTCAAGATTCTCCACGGAAAAAACAATCACCACAAGTCAGAAAGTCTCTTCAAGGCAACAGGACGTGCCTTGCGTGAGGCTATCACAGTTAATCCTGATATTCATGGTGTAAACTCAACAAAGGGGATGCTATGATTATCGTCATTGATTACGATGCGGGGAATACCGCCAATGTTTTGCGTGCCCTTGAAAAGATCGGTGTGACTGCAGAATTGTCTGCTGATAAAGAAAAAATCCTAGCTGCAGATGGTTTGATTTTACCTGGTGTGGGTGCTTATCCAACAGCCATGGCAGAGCTTGAGCGAAGAGGCTTGGTAGCTGTTATCAAAGAGGCCGTCGCAAAGGGAGTTCCTCTTTTGGGAATTTGTTTAGGCATGCAGATTTTAACAGAAAAAGGACTGGAACATGAAGAAACAGATGGTCTTGGCTTTATTCCAGGTGTCTGCCGTCCTATTCCAGCCAGCAAGGAGCAGCCTGTCCCACATATGGGGTGGAATGATTTGGCTGTTAAGCAAGCCAGCCCTTTGACAGATGGTTTAGACGGCCAAGCTGTCTACTTCGTTCACAGTTATTTCACGGATGTCCCTAGCCAATACATTGATGTTACCGCAGATTATAGTATTGAGGTACCAGCCATGATTCATAAAGACAATGTTTATGGGGCCCAATTTCATCCTGAAAAATCAGGGGATATTGGCTTAGGTATTCTTGAAAAGTTTGCAGGGTTATGTAAAGCCTAGAAGCTAGTGAGAGCAAAGACTTTTTAGTTAGAAAGGATGGTAGGGGAGATGCAAATTCTACCAGCAATTGATATTAAGGATGGACAGGCTGTTCGTCTCTTTAAAGGAGATTTCAATCAACAAACCGTTGTCAATCCAGATGTTATTGAGCAGGCAAAGACCTTTAAGGATGCGGGCATTCAGTTTATTCATGTCGTCGACTTGGACGGTGCCCTAGATGGTCGTGCCACTAACCGTGACTTGATTGCAGAGGTCAAGAAGGTTTCTGGACTTGGCATCGAAGTTGGTGGCGGTATCCGTACCTTGGAGCAGATTCGTGACTATTTGGAAGTTGGCATCGACCGTATCATTATCGGTTCAATGGCCGTTAAAAATCCTGACTTCGTTCGAGCAGCTTTAGAGGAATTTGGTGCCGATAAAATCGTCGTAGGTATTGATGCCAAGGCAGGGTTTGTCGCTACTGAAGGCTGGTTGGAAACCAGCAATGTAGACTACATCACCTTGGCCAAGGAAATGGAAAAGATGGGCGTAACCCTCTTTGTCTATACTGATGTTGATCGAGATGGCACACTGACAGGACCCAATCTTGATCACTACAAACGTTTGGTATCTGAACTCACAACCGCCAAAGTCATTGCTTCAGGTGGAATTGCAGAAGTAGCTGACTTAGATCACCTAGAAGAGATTGGTGTAGTAGGAACCATTGTTGGCAAAGCCTACTATAACGGCAATATCACTCTAGACCAACTCAAGTCTTTCGGAGGTTAATATGCTTAAAAAACGTATTATTCCCTGTTTGGATGTCAAGGATGGCCGTGTCGTCAAGGGGGTCAATTTTGTGAATCTGACAGATGTTGGTGACCCTGTTGATTCTGCGCGTGCCTACTATGAGGCTGGTTGTGACGAACTTGTTTTCTTGGACATCACAGCGACTTCGGATAATCGTGAAACAACGGTTGATATGGTGCGTCGTGTTGCCGATCAGGTCTTTATCCCCTTCACGGTTGGTGGTGGTATCCGTTCAGTTGAAGACATGAACAAGATGCTCAAAGCCGGTGCTGACAAGGTTGCCGTCAATTCCTCAGCCCTTGCCAATCCGCAACTAATTGCTGATTGTGCTCAAAAATTTGGGAATCAGTGTGTAGTGGCTGCGATTGATGCTAAAAAGATGGCTGATGGGAGCTGGCATGTCTTTGTGGCGGGAGGTCGTAAGGATACAGGTAGGGACCTCATCCAATGGGCTCAAGAAGTCGTCGCCTTGGGGGCTGGAGAAATTCTCTTAACTAGCATGGACAAGGACGGCACCAAGTCTGGTTTTGATTTGGAAATGCTCAATCGTGTGGCGGAAGTCGTCGATGTTCCGATCGTTGCCTCTGGTGGTGCAGGAAATATTGAGGATATTGTAGAAGTCTTTGAAAAGACAACAGCAACGGGTGCTCTGGCAGCCTCTATCTTCCACTTTGGTGAGGTAAATATAGGCGAAACCAAACAAGTCTTGGCAAATACAGGAATTGAGGTGAGACAATGACAGAGGTTAAACTTGATTTTGACAAACAAGGCGGACTGGTACCGGTTATTGTGACAGATTACAAGACGGGGCAGGTACTCATGTTGGCCTATATGAATGAGGTGTCCTATCAGTTGACACTTGAGACCAAACAAATGCATTACTGGAGCCGTTCTAGAAATGAGCTTTGGCATAAGGGAGCCACATCTGGTCATTTCCAACATGTCAAAAGCATCAAGACAGATTGTGATCAGGACACCCTGCTTATCGCTGTGGAACAAGAAGGAGCAGCCTGTCATACAGGAGCCTACAGCTGTTTCTTTACGGAAATATATGATGACAATCAAGATAGATAGGAGTAGCTATGTTAGAAACACTTTATAAGGAAGC
This sequence comes from Streptococcus sp. HMSC068F04, assembly GCF_001837455.1. Classification (NCBI taxonomy): domain Bacteria; kingdom Bacillati; phylum Bacillota; class Bacilli; order Lactobacillales; family Streptococcaceae; genus Streptococcus; species Streptococcus sp. HMSC068F04. The sequence continues at coordinate 15,399 of NZ_KV832503.1, read as the reverse complement.
CTTAGATCGTAAAAAGAATCCAAAAGAAGGGTCTTATACCAATTACCTTTTTGACAAGGGGCTAGACAAGATTCTTAAAAAGGTTGGCGAGGAAGCAACAGAAGTTGTGATCGGAGCCAAAAATGCTGATAAAGAAGAAATTGCCAACGAGACAGCAGACGTCCTCTACCACCTAGCAGTCATGCTCGTTGAAACAGGGGTCAGCCCTGAAGACGTAGAAGCCGTACTTAAAGCACGTCAAGGCAAACAAAGCAATGTCCATGACCGAAAAGAAGTAACGGATTATTGAGGATTATCTCAACCGATTGAGACTAAAACGAAAAGCCTGAAGTGATTCAGGCTTTTTTGACAGAGAAATTCTAATTATTTTGTTCCTCTAACCACCATGAGAAAGCGCTTTAAAATGCTATGATAGGAGTGAAGAAAGCTCGTTTTATTTGAAGGATTTGGTGTGCTTATTTATACAAATGATTGAGGAAAGGAAGGATGTCCTATGAAGAAAAATACTCCTAATATTTTAAAGCTTTCTCTCTTTGCCATTCTCCTCCTCTGTTCTATTCTTTTAGTTCGTTGCACAGTGCTACTTCCAATTACTTACTCAAAAGCCAGGGATAAAACGCAAAAAGTCTTGGCTCATAATGGTTTTAAGGGAAAGGTCCAAGTTAAGCATATCAAAAAGGTGTTTCTAGATAGTGCAGGCATTTATTTCTATTATACCTATTCAGAGGAAACCTACGATAATCAACCCATAATATTAGATGGAAAAATTACATTTCAACTGGACTGGACAGTTTATAGTGAAGAATATATGACTCCTGGCCTTTACTCGCAAACCTATTTACAACAAAAATCTGTAAAAAAAGAAGAGCAGAAACTCTTTAAGGAGCTTAAGAAGCAATCTTTAGGCCTTGATATCGAAGATTTCTCCTTCAGAGATAATACACTGATAGATCAAGAGGCTTCTGATAATTTAGTGCGCATAGCCAAAGAAAACCGTAAAAATGGCAAGCATGATTTTTATGGGTATTATCAAATTCCCTACCAAACAATGATTGAAGAACACCTTGTTACTATGAGAATAGAAGTAGGCGATACAGATAATACTAGTAAGAAAGATTTAGAAGAGGCCACAACTAAACTGGATGCTAGCAAGCTACCAGACGGAGAGTACGAATTTTATTTTTACTCAATTGATGAAGATAATTACAATCACATTGGCTATACCTTTAACGTACAAGATGGTAAGGTTGTCCAAGATGAAGATGATTAGAAAGTATTTTGATTTTGATCGATAAGCTAGACTGCCATACTAGGCCGTTAAAAGTGGGGTTACAGCTAAGTGAAAATGTTAACCTCAAAACATGTAAAAACATCTCCGAAAATCAGTCGGAGATGTCTTTTTGTCTTACAAATTCTTTTTCTTTTTAGCCTTTTTGGTTAGGGCAAGGTCACAATTTTCAATACTTGAGATAAGATGATTAGTCAATTGGAAGTCGTCCACTTGGGGATTCAAGTCCACTTCGTAGACCAGTTGCATGGTCTCGCCTCCACCTGTGGTATTAAGGGAAATCAAGTCGCATTCACTGGTGAAATTGAGCAGGGCTTTAGTGATTTTTTGATCAATCAGGTCTTGGTAGGAGACGTTAATGGTCAGGAGTCTACGACGTTGGTTGTCGGTACGACTTTGACGATTTTCCAAAAGAAGCCAAACAGCTAGAAGGAAAATGGTAAAGAGGACAGCCAGTAAGAGATAGCCTGTCCCAGATGCCAGACCAATAATCATGGCCATGAAGACAGCGATTAGTTCTCTGGAACCACTAGTCGCTGAACGAAAACGAATGAGACTAAAGGTCCCTGCCACGGCGATAGAGGTCCCCAAACTACCATTAACAAGGAAGATAACTAGGGTCATCAAACATGGAAGCAGGGTCAAACTAATAACAAATTCTCTGGTGTAGAGGGTCCGGTATTTGTAAGTCCAGGTTAGAGCCAATCCTAAAACAAGGCTGACCAGTAAGGCCAGCATGAGTTGAAGAGGACTAGCGGTTGCTGTCGCATCATTAAAGATAGAATTGAAGAGATTAGACATAGGCGGCAGCTCCTTTTTCTTGAACTGGATGTGGTCCGTAGTCTAGACCTTGAGACTTATGATAGGCGCAGCTATATTTTGAGAATTTTTGCTCTTCCAAACCATGTTTGTCTAAGATAGCTTGAAGCCAGTCTGGTTTTTGCCCAGGTGCCTTAATTTCCATGATTATCGTATCTTCATCTAGAAGGGGAGAACCATGATTTCCCTTAAAGAGACTGACGTCTTCATCACGGTAAGTCAGATTTTGGTCAAGGGTAACACGAACTTTATTGTAGGCATAGCCTTCGATAGTCTCTTTTTCTTTCATCGAAAAACGGTCGTAGTAGATATACATACGAGGTTTGAGCCCCTCATCGTAGCGTTGACGTAAGTGGTGGATATCCTGTAATAGCTGGCGGTCAGTGATTTGACCATGGTTCTTACCGTCTGTCAGCAAGTTAGTGATGGCAAGTGGAGTTGAAACAAGACGAAACTTATGACCGATTCCTTCATCATCTTTGGCTTTTACCTCTAAAAAGACCTTACTATCAATTTTGGGATTGGCTAGGTAGGTACGCATGCGGATTTTCTCTTGACGGTGATTACCATCTAAGGCATCTTGGATGACGTCAAAATTATCCGTATCAAAGTAAATATTTGAAATGGTAGATGTCGGATAATCATCCTCTACCAAATACTCCTTAAGATCAGTGAGCAGGTCTTCAAGATTTTCCTTTGAGACCACATATTTTGTTTCAATACGTTTAAAACGTGTTTCCAATTGTTTAATCATGAAAAAACTCCTTTTATAGATAAGATACAAAGCCGTAAAGCAACTCCCAGGAAAATAGGGGGACCAGCCGCAGGAGTTTATCTCCAAGCAGGGCCCATCTTTTTCCCCCGAGTTGTAGGCGTGTTCAATTAGATAAGATACAAAGCCGTAAAGCAACTCCCAGGAAAATAGGGAATTTATTGTAGAAACATCTATTTCCAAACAGTCGACTTATTGTTTTAATTCTTTTTTTATAGTAGAAAAGTTGAGCGAAAATGTACTATTTCTATATAGCACTTACTTGCTCGCCTATTAGTCTATGGGACTTTTCTGAAAGAAGTCCTAAGCTAAACTTTCACCAAACTTAACTTAAGATAAGTTTCAGTTATCCTTTAGAAATGTTTTAGGTAAGTCCCGTAAACTGTAATCATCCAAACGAACCCGAGAGGAAAAAATATGAAATCAAAAAAACTAAAAAAATGGACGACTTTATTGACCTGTGCGACTGCCTTAACAGTCATGACAGCTTGTAGCCAATCAAGCAGTCAAGCAACTGGGACGACGTCAAGCACTACATCAAAAACAAGTGCTGTAACAGCAACGACTAGTAAGAAAACAAATAAGAACAACAGCAACTATTTTACTTCTAAAGATTCTGATACCTCTTATAATGAAAGTTCAGCTACTAAGATTAAGTTATCAGGCTCATCTGCGGATGTTTCAGGTAATGGTGCAGCCCTATCATGTTCAACTATAACCATCTCCAAAGCTGGGACCTACGTCATTTCAGGAAAATCCGACGGTGTGCAAATCAAGGTGGACGCTGGGGATTCAGATGATGTCCATATTGTTTTGGATGGTGTTACCATGACAAATACAAATGCAGCAATCAATGCCACAAAGGCTGGTCATGTCTATCTGACACTTAAAGATGGCACTACAAACACACTTTCTGATTCAAGTTCTAATAGTGATGAAGATGCGGATGCTGTGATTTTTTCTAAAGGAGATTTGACCATTAACGGTTCAGGTACTCTAAACATTGATGCCAAGAAAAACAACGGTATTAAAGCCAATGACAGCCTTCATATGACTGGGGGTACCTATAAGATTTCCTCAGTCGGTGATGCCTTCAATGTCAATGATGAACTCAATGTCACAGGAACAACTATGACTATTGAGGCTGAAGAAGATGGTGTCAAGGTCGACAATGATGACGACACCTCAGTAGGTACCATGTATCTGTCTGACAATACCATGACCATTAAGGCTGGTGACGACGGTATTCATGCGTCCGGTGATCTGATTATTGATAGTGGTACTTACAAGGTTGAAAAATCAGCTGAAGGTATCGAAGGTAAATCTGTGACTATAAATGGTGGAAATATAGATGTCTATGCAACGGATGATGGTGTTAATGCCGCCAATGCTAATGCCAGTCAAAGTGAGATTTTCTTCAAGATGACTGGTGGAACTCTAAATGTTGAGGTTGGCCAGGGCGATACCGACCCAATCGATTCTAACGGCGATATTATTGTATCGGGTGGAACAATCAATTTGACTGGTCAGTCTGGCTTTGACTTCGATGGTTCAGCGACCTATACCGGTGGTGACATTACTATCAATGGTGAGAAACAAACTAAGATTGAAAACTCAATGCCTGGCGGCGGTGGCCCTCAAGGTGGCGGTGGTCCCCAAGGTGGTGGACAACCAGGTGGCTTTGGCGGAGGTCACTAAAGAGTCATAGGATGAAACAGAAAGGAAGTGCCTATGTATATTATTATTCCAGCTTATGAACCAGACAAACGCCTGATTCAGGTGGTTCAAGATATTACCATAAAACTCCCTAAAGCCCGTATTATTGTTGTTAATGATGGGAGTGGCCCAGGCTATAACGACTATTACGACGAAACGGCTTTTATTGGAGCGACTGTCCTAACTCATCCGATTAATAAAGGAAAGGGAGCTGCTCTTAAGACTGCTTTCGCTTATATTCAAGAAGAAGTAGTCGGTCAGCACCTTTCGGCTCAACCTATAGTCACAGTTGACAGTGACGGTCAGCATCTGATTAAAGATATTGTCCGTGTGGCCAAGGCAACCGAGGAAAATCCAAGTCATCTTGTTTTGGGTGCGCGTGCCTTTGTTGGTAAGGTGCCAGCACGTAGCCGTTTTGGAAATAAAGTGACTGCTGGACTTTTCCGTCTAGTAACTGGCCAAAAGGTGACAGATACTCAGACGGGTCTTCGAGGCATGTCAACTGACCTGATTCCATGGCTTCTTAATCTGGATGGCAATCGTTTTGAGTACGAGTTTAATATGTTGCTTGAAGCCAAAAAATCAGGCCACCAAATCTCTGAAGTCCCAATCGAGACCGTTTATCTGGAGGAAAATAAAAGCTCGCACTTCCGGCCCATTCGTGATTCCATCCGTATTTACAGCCCTTTTTTAAAGTTCTCTGGCACGGCCGTCTTGGCCTCAGTCATTGATGCAACAGCCTTATTTGTGCTCTTTGCCTTGACGAAGAATCTGCTCCTTTCGGTCGTGCTAGCTCGTGTGATTTCGGCTTCCAGCCAGTGTCTGCTGAACGCTAATGTGGTCTTTAATCCGACAAGCTCTCTCTTTAGATCGAGTGTTCGCTACTTTATGTTGGTCTTGGTCCTCCTGGCCTGTAACTATTTCTTACTTAGTAGTCTAGTTGCTATTGGTTTAGGACTGGTTCTGGCAAAATTAGTCACAGAAACCTCGCTCTTTTTAGTTAGCTACAGGGTCCAACATAACGTCGTTTTTGCTTAATAGCTGACTTTTAAATTGCTACTGATTGAATAGAGATAGCTTATTAAATTACCTCTAAAAACTTTCCTAAAAATAGAAAAAGACTACCGTTTTCTACATTCGGTAGTCTTTAATATTTGTTGAAATGTTAATCAATTTACAATATGATTAAAAATTGAAATGATTTGATAAAGACTCTAGTTGACTGAAAAAAATATGCTATAATGAAATTGTTTGAATTATGTAGATTTTATTCAAACTAGGAAAATGAAATGAGGACCTAAAATGGGAAAAAAGGTACATTATAAGCTTCACAAAGTTAAGAAGCAGTGGGTGACGATTGCCGTCACTTCGGTAGCACTTGCCTCTATCGTAGGTGGTGCTACAGTTGCCAATCAAAAGGTTTCAGCTGATGAAACAACTCAACCAGTTGCCTCTACGACAGCTGAAAGCGATGTTGTCGTTGAAACGCATGAAGTAGCCGCTCCTGCAGCAACTGCTACGACAGATGCGACAGCAACAACAACTGACAAGGCTGCTGATGCTGCAACAGTCGAAACTCCTGCGGCAGCAACCACTGCAGCAGATACAACTACTAATACTGCAACACCAGCAACAACTGATCGTGCAGCAGTAGCAAATGGTGCGACAACAGAAACACCAGCTGCAGCAGCAACAGATACAACGCTTACAGTAGCTGAAAAACCAAAATCTGGTGTTACTGAAAAAGAAGAAACAGCAGCGCTCTCTTTGAACAACATCAAACAAGTTGATGGTAAATACTATTATGTCAAAGAAGATGGTTCATACAAAACAAATTTTGCTGTTTCAGTTAATGGCCAGTTGCTTTACTTCGGTAAAGACGGTGCTTTGACAAGCACATCAACACACTCATTCACACCAGGTACAACTAATCTAGTTGATGCTTTTTCTTCACATAACCGTGCTTACGATTCTAAGAAGGAAAGCTTCGAGTTGGTAGATGGGTACTTGACACCAAACAGCTGGTACCGTCCAGTCACTATTTTGGAAAATGGTGAAAAATGGCGTGTGTCAACTGAGAAAGATTTCCGTCCACTTTTGATGGCATGGTGGCCTGATGTAGATACACAAGTAGCCTACCTCAATACTTTCTCTAAACACTTTAACCTTAACGCAACTTATTCAACTAGCCAAAGTCAATCTGAATTGAATGCAGCTGCTAAGACAATTCAAATTAAGATTGAACAAGAAATTTCAGCTAAAAAATCAACTGAATGGCTTCGTCAAGCAATTGAGTCTTTTGTAAAAGAACAAGACCAGTGGAATACTACAACTGAAAACTATACCCTTGCTGACCACCTTCAAGGGGGAGCTCTTCTTTATGTCAATAATGATAAGACACCTTGGGCAAATTCCGATTACCGTTTGCTTAACCGTACACCAAGTAACCAAGATGGTTCTCTAAATGGTACAGGAAGATACTTGGGTGGTTATGAATTCCTACTTGCCAATGACGTTGATAACTCAAACCCAGTTGTGCAAGCTGAGCAGTTGAACCAAATTCACTATCTTGTGAACTGGGGATCAATTGTTATGGGTGATAAGGATGCTAACTTTGATGGTATCCGTGTTGATGCAGTTGATAATGTTGATGCAGACCTTCTCCAAGTTTATACAAACTACTTCCGCGCAGCCTTTGGTGTGGATAAATCTGAAGCTAATGCACTCGCTCACATTTCTATCCTTGAAGCTTGGGATTTAAATGATAATGCTTATAATCAAAAACATGATGGTGCAGCCCTTGCCATGGATAATAACCTTCGTTATGCAATTATGGGTGCACTTTATGGTTCGGGCTCTTCATTGAAAGATTTGATTACTAGCAGTTTGACAGACCGTACAAATAATAGTAAGTATGGAGATACACAAGCTAACTATATCTTTGCGCGTGCTCATGATAACCTTGTTCAAGATATCATTCGCGATATTGTTCAAAAAGAAATCAATCCAAAATCAGATGGTTATACCATGACTGATGCTGAATTGAAACGTGCCTTTGAAATCTATAATGAAGATATGAAGAAGGCAGAAAAACGTTATACTATTAACAATATTCCAGCCGCCTATGCTTTGATTCTTCAAAATATGGAGCAGGTAACTCGTGTTTATTATGGAGATCTTTATACGGATAACGGCCAATATATGGCTACCAAGTCTCCTTACTACGATGCTATCACAACACTCTTGAAGAACCGTATGAAATATGTTTCAGGTGGACAATCGATGAAAGTCGACACGTTCAATGGAAAAGAAATCTTGTCATCTGTTCGTTACGGTAAAGATATTATGACTGCTGACCAAACTACGGGTGTAGCAGAAACAAGTAAACATTCTGGTATGTTGACCCTTATTGCCAATAATCAGGATTTCTCATTGGGTGATGGTACTTTGAAAGTTAACATGGGTAAACTTCATGCTAACCAAGCCTACCGTCCATTACTTCTTGGTACTGATAAGGGAATTGTCACTTACGAAAATGATGCAGCAGCAGCTGGAAAAATTAAATACACTGATGCTGAAGGAAACTTGTCTTTCAGTGGAGATGAAATCAAGGGGTATCGAACTGTTGATATGAGAGGTTATCTTGGTGTTTGGGTACCAGTAGGTGCGCCTGATAACCAAGATATCCGTGTTAAAGGTTCAGATAAGAAACTTGACAAGACATTTTCTGCTACTGAAGCATTGGACTCACAAGTTATCTATGAAGGTTTCTCAAACTTCCAAGATTTTGTTGAAAAAGATAGCCAATATACTAATAAATTGATTGCAGAAAACGCAGAACTCTTCAAGTCATGGGGAATCACATCATTCGAGATGGCTCCTCAATTTGTATCGGCTGATGACCGTACCTTCCTTGATTCTGTTATCCAAAATGGCTATGCCTTTACTGACCGATATGACCTTGCCATGAGCAAGAATAACAAATACGGTTCTAAAGAAGATCTTCGTGATGCACTTAAAGCCCTTCACAAGCAAGGTATTCAAGCAATTGCTGACTGGGTTCCAGATCAACTTTACCAATTGCCAGGACAAGAAGTTGTAACAGCAACACGTGCAAATAGTTATGGTACTCCAAAGGCCAATGCTTATATCAATAACACTTTATATGTTGCAAATTCTAAATCATCAGGTAAGGACTTCCAAGCTCAATATGGTGGTGAGTTCCTTGATGAGCTCCAAAAGAAATATCCACAGTTGTTTGAAGATGTGATGATATCAACTGGTAAGAAGATTGATCCATCTGTTAAAATCAAGCAATGGTCTGCTAAGTACATGAATGGTACTAATATCCTTGGTCGTGGTAATCGTTATGTTCTCAGTAACGATGCTACTGGTCGCTATTATCAAGTTACTGATAATGGCATCTTCTTGCCAAAACCTTTGACAGACCAAGGTGGTAAGACAGGTTTCTACTATGATGGTAAGGGTATGGCCTACTTTGATAATAGTGGTTTCCAAGCTAAGAATGCTTTCATTAAATATGCTGGAAATTACTATTACTTCGATAAAGAAGGTTATATGTTGACTGGTCGTCAAGATATCGATGGTAAGACTTATTTCTTCTTGCCAAATGGTGTACAGCTTCGTGATTCTATTTATCAACAAGATGGTAAATATTATTACTTTGGTAGCTTTGGTGAGCAATACAAAGATGGTTACTTTGTATTCGATGTACCGAAAGAAGGTACTTCAGAAACAGAAGCTAAATTCCGTTATTTCTCACCAACTGGAGAAATGGCTGTTGGCTTGACTTATGCTGGTGGAGGATTGCAATACTTTGATGAAAATGGCTTCCAAGCTAAAGGTACTAAGTATGTGACTCCAGACGGAAAACTCTACTTCTTTGATAAAAATTCAGGTAATGCCTACACAAATCGTTGGGCAGAAATCGATGGTATCTGGTATGAATTCAACGATCAAGGCTATGCCCAAGCTAAGAAGGGTGAATTCTACACAACAGATGGCTCAACATGGTTCTACCGTGATGCAGCTGGTAAAAATGTGACAGGTGCCCTTACTTTGGACGGTCACGACTATTACTTCCGTGCAAATGGTGCCCAAGTTAAAGGTGAATTTGTTACTGAAAATGGCAAGATTAGCTACTACACTGTAGATAATGGTTACAAGGTTAAAGACAAGTTCTTCGAAGTGAACGGCAAGTGGTACCATGCTGATAAGGATGGTAACCTCGCTACAGGTCGTCAAACGATTGACCACCTTAACTATTACTTCAATGCTGATGGAAGCCAAGTCAAATCTGATTTCTTCACTCTTGATGGTGGTAAGACATGGTACTACGCCAAAGATAATGGTGAAATCGTGACAGGTGCCTATAGTGTTGGTGGTAAAAACTATTACTTCAAAGAAGATGGTAGTCAAGTCAAAGGCGACTTTGTTAAGAATGCTGACGGATCACTTTCTTACTATGACAAAGATTCAGGTGAGCGTCTCAATAACCGTTTCTTGACAACTGGTAACAATGTTTGGTACTACTTCAAAGATGGTAAGGCTGTAACAGGACGCCAAAATATCGATGGTAAAGAATATTACTTTGATAATTTGGGACGTCAAGTTAAAGGTAGCCCAATCAGCACACCAAAAGGAGTAGAATACTACGAATCAGTTCTTGGAGAACGTGTGACAAACACATGGATTACTTTCCAAGACGGTACGACTGTCTTCTTCGATGAAAATGGTTATGCTGATTTTGATAAATAAATAATCAATCAATCTAATCTTAATCTGAGAGATTAAGTGAAAAACGATATGATTTGACATGAATTTATAGGTGAAATTTCTTGAAAACGAGAATCGTTTAAAGAAATTTTGCCTTTTTATGCTCCTTAAAGAAAAAATCTGACAAATATCAATTTTGAGTCAGAATCATTGTAAAAGCTATTGTATCAAGGACTTTGGCGGCTTTTATGAAAAATAGTTTTAGTTATCAAATGATATGAAAATGAGAATTGAAAACCTATGAAATAGGTGTGTTACAAAGTTTTTCTAATATTAATGTTATGTAACATATATTTTATAAAAAAATAATTAATTCGAGAAATAGTTAGAAAATAATGATATAATATAACTGTTTGAAATCGGATAGATTTCAGTCTGATTTTGACAAATAAAATCACGGGGAAAATTATAATGGAAAATAAGATACACTATAAGCTTCATAAAGTTAAGAAGCAATGGGTTACAATTGCAGTTGCTTCTGTAGCACTTGCTACTGTCTTGGGAGGATTGTCTGTAACAACATCTTCAGTTTCAGCGGATGAAACTCAAGATAAGACAGTAACTCAATCAAATTCAGGTACAACAGCTTCTTTAGTTACTTCTCCTGAAGCAACCAAAGAAGCCGATAAACGTACAAATACAAAAGAAGCAGATGTTTTAACACCTGCTAAAGAAACAAATGCTGTAGAAACAGCGACTACAACGAACACACAAGCAACAGCTGAAGCAGCTACAACAGCAACAACAGCTGATGTAGCAGTGGCAGCTGTTCCAAATAAAGAAGCAGTTGTGACAACAGATGCACCAGCTGTTACAACTGAAAAAGCAGAAGAACAACCAGCAACAGTGAAGGCTGAAGTTGTTAATACAGAAGTTAAGGCGCCAGAAGCTGCTTTGAAAGATTCAGAAGTAGAAGCTGCGCTTTCCTTGAAAAACATCAAAAACATTGATGGTAAATATTACTATGTTAATGAAGATGGTTCACACAAAGAAAACTTTGCCATTACTGTAAATGGTCAATTGCTTTACTTCGGTAAAGATGGTGCTCTTACAAGTTCATCAACATACTCTTTCACACCAGGAACAACAAATATTGTTGATGGTTTCTCAATAAATAACCGTGCCTACGATTCATCTGAAGCTAGCTTTGAATTGATTGATGGTTATTTGACTGCAGATAGCTGGTACCGTCCAGCTTCTATCATCAAAGATGGTGTAACTTGGCAAGCATCAACTGCAGAAGATTTCCGTCCACTTTTGATGGCTTGGTGGCCAAATGTAGATACACAAGTTAACTACTTGAACTACATGTCTAAAGTATTTAACTTGGATGCTAAATATTCAAGTACAGATAAGCAAGAAACTTTGAAAGTTGCTGCTAAGGACATTCAAATCAAGATTGAGCAAAAGATTCAGGCTGAAAAATCAACACAATGGTTGCGTGAAACTATCTCTGCCTTTGTTAAGACACAACCACAATGGAACAAAGAAACTGAAAACTACTCTAAAGGTGGCGGCGAAGATCACCTTCAAGGTGGTGCCCTTCTTTATGTGAATGATTCACGTACACCATGGGCGAATTCTGACTATCGTCGTTTGAACCGTACAGCAACTAACCAGACTGGTACAATTGATAAATCAATTCTTGATGAGCAATCAGATCCAAACCACATGGGTGGTTTCGACTTCTTGCTAGCTAATGACGTAGATTTGTCAAACCCAGTTGTTCAAGCGGAACAATTGAACCAAATCCACTACCTTATGAACTGGGGTTCAATCGTTATGGGTGACAAGGATGCTAACTTCGATGGTATCCGTGTCGACGCGGTAGATAATGTCGATGCAGACATGCTTCAACTCTACACAAACTACTTCCGTGAGTACTATGGTGTTAACAAATCTGAAGCAAACGCTCTTGCTCACATCTCAGTCCTTGAAGCATGGAGCCTTAATGACAACCACTACAATGACAAGACAGATGGCGCTGCGCTTGCTATGGAAAACAAACAACGTTTGGCTCTCCTCTTCTCATTGGCTAAACCAATCAAAGAACGTACACCAGCTGTAAGTCCTTTGTATAACAATACTTTCAACACGACACAACGTGATGAAAAGACTGATTGGATTAACAAAGATGGAAGCAAGGCCTATAACGAAGACGGAACAGTTAAACAGTCTACAATCGGTAAATATAACGAGAAATACGGAGATGCGTCAGGAAACTACGTCTTTATCCGTGCCCATGATAACAACGTTCAAGATATTATTGCTGAAATCATCAAGAAAGAAATCAATCCAAAATCAGATGGTTTCACGATCACTGATGCTGAAATGAAGCAAGCCTTTGAGATTTACAACAAAGACATGCTCAGCAGCGACAAAAAATATACGCTTAACAACATCCCAGCGGCTTACGCGGTTATGTTGCAAAACATGGAAACTATCACTCGTGTCTACTATGGAGACCTTTATACAGATGATGGTCACTACATGGAAACTAAGTCTCCATATTACGATACCATTGTTAACTTGATGAAGAGTCGTATCAAGTATGTATCTGGTGGGCAAGCACAACGTTCATACTGGTTGCCAACTGATGGTAAGATGGACAATTCAGATGTTGAACTTTACCGCACAAATGAAGTCTACACTTCAGTACGTTATGGTAAAGACATTATGACAGCTAATGATACAGAAGGTTCTAAATACAGCCGTACTTCTGGTCAGGTAACACTTGTAGCTAACAATCCAAAATTGAATTTGGATCAATCAGCTAAACTTAATGTTGAAATGGGTAAAATCCATGCCAACCAAAAATACCGTGCTTTGATTGTTGGTACAGCTGATGGTATCAAGAACTTTACATCTGATGCAGATGCAATCGCAGCAGGTTACGTTAAAGAAACAGACAGCAACGGTGTCTTGACTTTCGGTGCTAATGACATCAAGGGTTATGAAACATTTGATATGTCTGGTTTCGTAGCAGTTTGGGTTCCAGTTGGAGCTTCAGATGATCAAGATATCCGAGTAGCGCCTTCAACAGAAGCTAAAAAAGAGGGTGAATTGACTCTTAAAGCGACTGAAGCTTATGATTCACAATTAATCTACGAAGGCTTCTCTAACTTCCAAACTATTCCAGATGGTTCAGATCCTTCAGTCTATACTAACCGTAAGATTGCTGAAAATGTTGATTTGTTCAAATCATGGGGCGTAACATCATTTGAAATGGCACCTCAATTTGTATCTGCTGACGATGGTACCTTCCTTGACTCAGTTATCCAAAATGGTTATGCCTTTGCAGACCGTTACGATCTTGCCATGAGTAAGAACAATAAATACGGTTCTAAAGAAGATCTACGTGATGCGCTTAAAGCACTTCACAAGGCTGGTATCCAAGCAATCGCTGACTGGGTTCCAGACCAAATTTACCAATTGCCAGGTAAAGAAGTTGTAACAGCGACTCGTACTGATGGTGCTGGTCGTAAGATTGCGGACGCTATCATTGACCACTCACTTTATGTGGCTAACTCTAAGTCATCAGGCAAAGATTACCAAGCTAAATACGGTGGTGAATTCTTGGCTGAACTTAAAGCTAAGTACCCTGAAATGTTCAAGGTAAACATGATTTCAACTGGTAAACCAATTGATGATTCTGTTAAATTGAAACAATGGAAGGCTGAATACTTCAACGGAACAAACGTTCTTGAACGTGGTGTTGGCTATGTACTTAGCGATGAAGCAACTGGTAAGTATTTCACTGTCACTAAAGAAGGTAACTTCATTCCTCTTCAATTGACAGGTAAAGAAAAGGTTATTACTGGATTCTCAAGTGATGGTAAAGGAATCACTTACTTCGGTACAAGTGGTACACAAGCTAAATCTGCCTTTGTAACCTTCAATGGTAACACTTACTACTTTGATGCTCGTGGTCACATGGTTACTAACAGTGAATACTCACCAAATAGTAAAGACGTTTATCGTTTCTTACCAAATGGTATCATGTTGAGTAATGCCTTCTACATTGATGCTAATGGTAATACCTACCTTTATAACTCTAAAGGTCAAATGTACAAGGGTGGTTACACTAAATTTGATGTTTCTGAAACTGATAAAGACGGTAAAGAATCTAAGGTTGTGAAATTCCGTTACTTCACTAATGAAGGTGTCATGGCCAAAGGTGTTACGGTTATTGATGGTTTCACACAATATTTTGGAGAAGACGGTTTCCAAGCTAAAGATAAGTTAGTAACCTTTAAAGGTAAAACTTATTACTTTGACGCACACACTGGTAATGCTATCAAGGATACTTGGAGAAATATCAATGGTAAGTGGTACTACTTTGATGCAAACGGTGTTGCTGCTACAGGTGCACAAGTCATCAATGGTCAAAAACTTTACTTCAATGAAGATGGAAGCCAAGTTAAAGGTGGCGTTGTTAAGAATGCAGATGGTACTTACAGCAAGTACAAAGAAGGTTCTGGAGAGCTAGTGACTAACGAATTCTTCACAACTGATGGCAATGTTTGGTACTATGCAGGCGCTAATGGTAAGACTGTTACAGGTGCACAAGTCATCAATGGCCAACACCTATACTTTAATGCAGACGGAAGCCAAGTTAAGGGTGGTGTTGTTAAGAATGCAGATGGTACTTATAGTAAGTATAATGCTTCAACAGGTGAACGCTTGACTAATGAGTTTTTCACAACAGGCGACAACAACTGGTACTACATTGGTGCTAATGGTAAGTCAGTGACTGGTGAAGTTAAAATTGGTGACGATACTTATTTCTTCGCTAAGGATGGTAAACAAGTAAAAGGTCAAACAGTAAGTGCTGGCAATGGTCGAATTAGCTATTACTATGGTGATAGTGGTAAGAGAGCTGTTAGCACATGGATAGAAATTCAACCAGGAGTTTACGTTTACTTTGATAAGAATGGTATTGCTTATCCACCTAGAGTGCTAAACTAATTGATTTAAAAAGGGCTCTTTGTCAACTGTAGTGGGTGAC